>CAXMLT010000561.1:0-6276 GCA_964194245.1 uncultured Hyphomicrobium sp. | reverse complement strand
CTATTGTACTCTGAAAAATATGCCCGCATCATAGATACTTGCTACATTATCTTCAGTGCTGGTCTGAGAGCGAACATGTTGGAGCCGAACCGCGATCGACCGGGAAAATCCTACCAAATCCGCTCGACGCGACCGCCTCGGCCTCGGGAAGCAGCGCGTCGGCAAGCAGCGGATCGGTTACGACGACCGCGGCCCGCGAGCTTATCTTTGGAGCCGGCATCACGATCGGGGGCTTCGGAGCGGCTGGGACGAACTTCACCAGCCGCATTATCACCTCCCCTGACCTAGATATCGCCGAAGACCGCTTCGTCACGACGGCGGGAAGCTATAGTGCGACGGCGTCGCTGACAGGCTCCGCCGCATGGGTCATGCAGGTCGTGGCTTTCAAGGCGGCAAGTCAGGTCGCATAGAAGTCTGTTCTTGGCCGTCGCGAAAGGCACCAGGTGGCCTAGGGGCGCGTGTTAGCGTTGTCTGGCTCGTGCGGTAACAGGTGTTCCACGACAGAATGCACGCGATCCGCTGCTTTGTGACAAGCCGCCCGCGAGAAGGACGCGTAATAGCCATTCCTAATTCCGGCGAACCGGCCGTACCACAAATGGCGGAAGACCAATGGTTGGGGCGCCACACCCCTCAGAAACCGGCTTCCTAAACCTCTGTCAGCACTCATTCTTATTGAAGCCGCCCAGGGCATGTCCTAGCATCTTATTTGAGAGGGCACGAAAAACTCTGTGCGTGGGAGCGCGCGCAGATGGGTCGGATGGGCTTGGCGCAGGAGACTGGTCATCCCGTCTTGGTTGAGCTTCCGCGTATTGCTCTGGCCAAGACTGTGCCCCCTGCTGTCCGCAAGTTCGCGGTTCAGAGACCTGGACTGCTCAAGTTCCTCGACGGTGCGGCTGCGCGTCGGTTGGTCCTGTTCGGAGCCCCTGCCGGCTACGGAAAGTCGACCCTCGCCGCCGAGTGGTGTCAACGCCTTCGTGACACTGGCGCCATTGTGGCCTGGCTCAGCCTCGATACCGAGGACAATGAACCGGGCTCGTTTGCCTATCATCTTGCACGCGCCGTCGAGAGCGCCGCTCCCAACCTCGGCCGCGAAGCGATCGAGCTGCTTCGAGCCTCGAGCCTGCTTCCTGCGCGCAACGTCATCTCATCGCTGCTCAACGCAGTGTCGGAAATCGATTCCGAGACGTACCTATTCCTCGAGGATTTTCACGTCATATCCGATCGGCGGTGCCAGGAGCTGATGGCGCTCTTCCTGCGCTACGCCCCCTCGAACCTGCACCTTGTGCTCGTGTCGCGAAGCGAACCTCGCTTCTCCCTGTCTCGCCTCCGCCTCGACGACGAGCTCGTGGAAGTAGACGTTTCGCTCCTGAAGTTCACGCTTGAGGAGACGAGGGACTTTCTTGGCGAAGCTCTTTTTAGCCGGCTCGGCTCAGCGGGTGTCGCGAAGCTGCATGCGGCGACGGAGGGCTGGCCGGCCGCCCTGCAGCTGGCGCGGATATCGTTGGTCAACTCGCCCGATCCGCTTGCCCACGTGGGCACCATCTCGGGCACGATGCGGACGATCTCCGAATATTTCGAGGATACGCTCGCTTCCGAGCCGGAGCCTGTTGTCGACTTCCTACTGAAGACGTCCGTTCTCGACCAGATGACCGGCTCGTTGTGCAGCGCGGTCGCCGGCATGCCCGACGGCGCCTCAATGCTGGAAGCGCTGGAGCGCGATCAGTTCCTGCTCGTTCCGCTGGACGAGCACGGGACCTGGTATCGCTACCACCACCTGCTGCGCGGCTTTCTCTTAGATCGCCTGCGCGCCAAGATGCCCGACCAGCTTCCGGAGATCTATCGCCAGGCCTATCGCTGGTACGGCGCGCGCGAGCTTTGGAGCGAGGCTGTTCAGTACGCGATTGCAGCCGAAGACTATCCGATGGCGCTCGAGTACATCGAACACTGCGCCATGGTCTTGGTGGCGAAAGGGGACCTGCTCACCCTGCTCAGTTGGGAACGGCAGCTCCCGAAAGAGCTGATGAGCTGCCAGCTCGAGGTCAAGCTGGCTCTTGGCTGGGGTATGAGCCTCGTCATGCGCTTCAAGGAGGCAGATGCGCTGCTGTCGCAAGTCGAGGCCGGAACCGGCGAATGCCCTGGCAGCGATTTGTGGTGGCGGTGCCGTGCGGCGCGCGCGGTATTCTGTGCTCTCGGCGACGACAGCGCCCGGGCCGGGACCTGGCCCTGGAATGCCTCAGCGGGCACAAGTTCGATGCCTTCAATTTCAATGCCCTTTGCAACGTGGCGCGGTACGCCTACCTGAAATCGGGTGACTGGACTGCATTCTACGACGTCCCCCGACCTGACGCCTCGGCCGGTGAGGCCTCCTACGTGCTCCCGGAAAACTACCGGCTCTGCCTCTATGGCCTCGCCGCCGTCAAACAGCTCAAATTCGACGAGGCGTTCGACTACTATGCGGCAGCGCGGGAACTCGCCGAGAAATACACGGGCACGAAGTCGGTCTCGGCTTCCATGGTCACCGGCCTGACCGCGCGGTTGCAATATGAGCGCGGCGATGTGGCGGGCGCTGAAGTCGCGGTGCTCGACGCCCTCGATCTTATCGAGGCTACGGCGTTCCATGAAGGTTTCCGAAATGCGTACTTCGTGCTCGTCCGCGCCGCCGCCCTTCGCGGCGACCGCGCCAGAGCTATGAGCCTGCTCAATCGCGCCGAAAGATTGAGTTGGGAGCGCGGATGGGGCGTGGTGATCGCCATGCTCCTTGTGGAGCGCACGCGCGTGTTCCTGGCCGACGGCAATATCAGCGACGCCATGGCGCTGTTGCCGGCGTTTGAGGAGCTTCACGCAAAGCACCCCGCGGGCATCTCTTGCTCAAGCACACCTATTCGCACATGGAATATGGTGTGCAAGGGATTGATCGATGCGGCCTCAGGAAATTTAGCGGAGGCAATTGTTTCGCTGAACGAGGCGTTTGAAGGCCTTCTCGCCACGGACGACCGGTTTATCGCCCTGAGAGTTGGGATCGATCTCGCCGTACTGCATGTCCGCTTGGGTTCCTCGACCAAGGCCTACGACCTTCTCAGGCAGCTCATGTCCTGGGGAGCGGAGGCAAATATGCCGAGCTTCGTACTCGATCACGACCGGCGTATCGTGCCGATTTTGCTGCAGGCGAGAGACGCCGGCGTGTTTGACAATCACCGGGACGCTCTGCGGTTCGTCAACAAACTGCTCGACCAATTGCGTGAGCGTCCGCGCTCATCGAGCAGGTCCGTCGCGGAGCGCTCGCGAGAAGACCTGACGGTGCGCGAGCGCGCGATTATCGAATTTATCGCCAAAGGGCGCTCGAACAAAGAGATCGCTCGCGAGCTCGGTGTCGCACCCGAAACGATCAAGACGCACCTGAAGCGCATCTTCCAGAAACTGTCGGCGGAATCGCGCGCACAAGCCGTCGTCCGCGCGCAGAGCCTCGGCATGCTGAAATCAGCTCCAGCTCAGGCTGCTTTGTAGGTCCCAGCGAGCGTGGGCGCACGCGCCGATTTTGTTGGAGCGTACACCGCGCTGTCGTCACCTGCAGGACGGTGCATCCCGTCGGCAAGCGCTTCGAGCGCAGTAATGTCGCGCAGACGCAGGCCATTGGGCGTGGCTTTGATCAATCCGCGCCGCTCGAGCTCGACGAGAAGCGCCGTCAGTTCATCGAGGCTGAGCCGCAGCAGATCGGCAATCACGCCGCACCGCCAGGAATCCTCGATGAGATCTGGCGCGCGGCCCTGCTGAACATTGGTGCGTGCCGATGTCACGAGTAGTGCCGCAACGCGCTCGACCGGCTGGCGTTGCCCTGCCCGGCGCAGCTCCTCGCGGCGAATCTCGAACTCGCGCTCGATCGCCGAGGCGAGTTTGGTCTTGGCCTTCGCGTCATTCCGGATCACTTCGGCGGCCGCGTCGAGAGTCAGGCATTCCACCGACGTTTCAAGCAACGCGCGGGCATTGAGACAATGCTTCTCCAGGAATCCCAGTCCGACAAAATCTCCCGGGAACAGGAACTCCACAACCGACTTGCGGTCGGAACCACCGCCCTCATAGAGGCAGACGGCTCCGCTCTCTACGCGAAACACATGTTTCCTCAAATCGCCCGCCTGGAACAGGAACTCATTGGCGCGTAGTGTCCGACGCGCGCGATTTTCCGGCTCGACATCGGGGGAGCTGGCTTCACTGTGCGAGAAAAACGGTTCGACCCTGCGCAGGATGGTGCCGCTATGCAGGCCAGAACGGCCGCCTGTGGCAACACTTTCAACGGATCCCCAAGCCATTTGCTGCTCCCCACGCAAACACCGCGGCGCAGTCCCGACGCCGACCATGCTCGAACTTGTAGCGTGCGGAATGAAAATGATCTGTCCCCTGAATGGGGGACAGCCGGCTCAATCTAGGGTGCGGCAAGTTTGTTCGCGCGCGGGAGAGCCGGCTTGCCTGCGACCGCACTGATAACGGCTCTATGGCGTCCAAAATTGATCGCCGGCGGCCCTTTCGGCTAGCCGCGTCGGGCTAAAGCCAATCCCTCCCCCATCCGGGGGACTGTGCGCTCCCGCGATGCGCGATATGGTTTTTTGAATGCATCGCCCATCGCCCCCCTGGTTTGCGGAATTGTATCATGCTTTTGAAGTCACTCGCCGTGTCGGTGGCTGCGGCTCTGCTTGGCCCGACACTGGGAATTGCAATGTTCTTCCTTGCGGACAGCAACTCCGCCAGCGGTCAGCAGCTGATAACTGCGACCCAGCATGAAGTCGTCGGATCGTTTGCCCCGTCCGAAACTTGTTACGGCCCGAGCGCCCAAGCCGTCGAAGTGCAGGCCGCCGCGGCGGAGCTCCCGGGAGGACTAGGCTCTTGGCAGACCGTGGTCCGGTGCCCCGACGGGCAGGCGCTCTCTGAGGATGGCCGTTGCCGGTCGTCCAACACTCAGCCCCCTACTTAAGCGCAATGAGTAGTACGCCATGAGAGTCCATCGCTGTGCGGGAGTGATCGTCTACGTCCTCGCGATAGTGGGGACGCCCCTGTTGACTGTGAAGCTGTCGTCGGTTTTGGCCACGCAAGCGATCGCTCTTACGCAGCCCTATTTCTTGGACAATTGCCCGTGTCTGCCCACGCTCGTTGAGCAAAGGCGCATGGCATCTGAGGTCTCTCAACCACCGACGACCGAGGGGCCAGAAAAGCACGTGGCGGCGTTAGAGGCGCCTTCGCTCTCGGTCGATGTCCTAGCGGCCCAGATGGATCTCGCTGAACGAGAAAGCCTGGCTCCGGCTGCAGACGCGATGTTCCCCACGCGCGGCTTTCACTAGTTGCAGATATTTCATCCGAACATCGACAACAGAGTGCTCCACCTCGAATTATCGGCTCCCCAGTTCACTCGTCCGCTAAGTTACGCCAACTTCAATCGATGATTGAGGCGTGCGGACAGGAGGCCAATATGACCGTCCGAGAGCCTACGCTCAAGCCGGTGAACATTGAAGACTTGCGGCCGACGCAGATAACGGTCGGCATGCGCGAGGTCGAAGCCAAGCGCAAGCGCTGGCGCGAGAAGGGTTCGAAGAAGGAACTAAAATTTCTCGAAGATCACATGATACCCGTGATCTTGGGCCCCAAGGAGCGCCACTACATTATCGATCATCATCACCTCGCCCGTGCGCTCCATGAAGAGGGGAGGAAGGATGTGCTTGTCACTGTCGTGGCCAACCTGAGCAAGATCGACAAAGAAGCCTTTTGGGTCTTTCTCGACAACCGCAGCTGGCTGCATCCCTTCGACGAGCATGGTCGGCGACGCGAGTACAGCGACGTCCCAAACTCTGTCAGCGATATGGTCGACGATCCCTACCGAAGTCTTGCCGGCGAGTTGCGCCGGATCGGCGGGTTTGCCAAGGACACGACCCCATTCAGCGAGTTTCTATGGGCGGATTTTCTGCGCCGGCGGGTCAAGCGCAAACTGGTCGACGAAGATTTTGGGCATGCTCTCGAAAAGTCGATGGAACTCGCAAAAAGCTCCGATGCGGACTACTTGCCTGGATGGTGCGGGCCCCTCCAGGACTGATTGCGCTGCGCCAATCCCCAGACCCCGGTCGCCTGTAGCGTGACTGAGATCGTGCCGTTTCCGAGCGCAATTCTGCGCGTCTCGGGCGTCATGCTGCACCTGCTCACAAGCGCGTTTCATGGGCCCAATCATGGGCGCAAGACAACGTTCGGTTGTGCAGAGTGCCGCGGCTACTGGCGATCCCGGCAGGATTTGAACCTGCG
>CAXMLT010000560.1:0-6464 GCA_964194245.1 uncultured Hyphomicrobium sp. | reverse complement strand
GGGCGCCGGCAAGTCGACGCTGGTCAACGCTGTCATCGCCAACGTGCGCGCCTCGGGCCGCACGGTCGGCGTCATCGCGGTCGACCCATCGAGCCCCGTCTCCGGCGGCGCCATCCTCGGCGACCGTATCCGCATGACGGCCGCGCTCGACGACGAGGGCGTGTTCGTGCGCTCGCTCGCGAGTCGCGGCTATGTAGGCGGGCTCTCACCTGCAGCCGTGCGCATCATCGACGCGCTCGATGCCGCCGGCCGCGACCTGATCCTGCTCGAGACCGTGGGCACCGGCCAGAGCGAGATCGACGTCGCCGAGGTGGCCGACATCCGCATCGTCGTCTCCGCGCCCGGCCTCGGCGACGACATCCAGGCCATGAAATCGGGGCTGCTCGAGATCGCCGACATCCTCGTCGTCAACAAGGGTGACCGGCCCGGCGCCGAGCTCACGTTGCAGCAGCTCATCGGCGCGCTCAGCTTGCGCGCGGGGATGTCTCGCGTGCCCGTGCTGAAAACCACGGCGACCACCGGCGATGGAGTCCCGGAGCTCGTCGCGGTCATTGCCGAAGCGGGTCGCAAAGCCGAGGCCGAGGGCCCGGTCGCGCGGCGGCGCCGTCGCGCCCGCTACCTCATCGCGCGCGCTGCTGCCGATCTCATCGCCGCTCACATCCGCGCGGGCGGCGAGCAGGCGCTCGACCGCCTCGCCGATCAGGTGCTCACCGGCGATCTTGCGCCTGAGGACGCAGCGGCAACGCTGCTAAAAACTTGAGCCCGCCGGTCGGTTTTTTCGCGCCTTTGCCGTCTCGTTAAGGACAAGCGCCGAAGCCAGACCGTCAGCGTCCGGATTAAGGGGCACCTTAACAGTTGCCGCGTACATCAATCGACCAATCCAATCTCTCGGTTCAAGAGGGTCGATCGCGTGAAGTCCTCCCCCAAGGTGATTGCTCAAGCCCCCGTTCAACACGATGTTCCCTCGATCGAGCCGGCCCCGGCCCCGGAATGCAGCCAGTCGCCGACCGAACTCGCCCGCGCGCTTTCCGCCCTGGAGCTCAACACCGAAGAGATCCTCGAGCACAAGCGGCAGCTCGAGCAGCTCAATTCGTGGTTCGAGGTCGCGCTCGACAACATGGCGCGCGGGCTGTCGATGTTCGACGCCGAGCAGCGCCTTATCGTCTGCAATAAGATCTACCGTGACATCTACGGGCTGCCGCCGGAGCTGACCCAGCCGGGTACGCCGCTCTCCGACATCGTGCGCTATCACGTGCGCCGCGAAACCGGCGCCGAGCGTGCCGAGGACCTAAGCAAGCAGCGCAAATGGATCGAGCACCACGTGGCCGAGCTTAAGCGCGGCAAGACCTTCTCATACGTTCAGCAGATGAAGGATGGGCGCACCATACTGGTCAACAACCAGCCGCTCCCCAGCGGCGGCTGGGTCGACCTGCAGGAGGACATCACCGAGAAGCAGCGCGCCGAGCAACGTATCACCTGGCTCGCCCGCCACGACACGCTGACGGAGATCGCCAACCGCTTCCACTTTGGCGAGCAGCTCGAGCAGGCGTTGCGCAGCGCGACGGCGGGTGACGGCTTTGCCCTCCACTGGATCGACCTCGACAAATTCAAGGATGTGAATGACACCTACGGACACCCCGTGGGGGATGCCCTCCTGAAGAACGTGGCCCGCCGGCTGCGCGGCGTCGTGCGCGGGCACGATCTCGTCGGCCGCCTAGGTGGCGACGAGTTCGCGATTTTGCAGCGCCACAACTGCAAGAAGGAGGACGCCGATCGTCTCGCCCGCCGCCTTCTGCACGCGATCGAGGAACCGTATCAGGTCGGCGGCCAAACGCTCGACATCGATGCGAGCATCGGCATCGCGCACGCGCCCGAGAATGGCGCCACTGTCGACGAGCTTTTGAAGAACGCCGACGTTGCGCTCTATAAGGCCAAGTCCCAAGGCGGGGGTGGATTTGTGTCGTTCACACCCGGCGAGGACGAAAAGATACTCGATCAGCAGCGGCTCGAGATCGACCTCAAGGGCGCGCTCGACCGCGGAGAGCTCGCGCTCCACTACCAGCCCATCATCAATCTCAAGGACCATCGGGTCACGAGCTTTGAAGCGCTCATGCGCTGGAACCACCCCGGGCGCGGGATGATACCGCCGCGCGAGTTCATCCCCATCGCCGAAGAGACCGGCCTCATCGTGCGTTTGGGCGAGTGGGCACTGCAGCAAGCGTGCACGGACGCGGCGAGCTGGCCCGAGCCGGTCAAGGTGACGGTCAACCTCTCGCCCGTGCAGCTCGAAATCGGCGACCTGGTGCGGGCGACGGCGCAGGCGCTCGAACTATCGAAGCTGGAAGCCCCCCGGCTCGAGCTCGAGGTCACCGAAGGCGTGCTGCTACACGACGTGCCACGCACGCACGAGACCCTGCGCAAGCTGCGTGATCTAGGCGTTCAGATTGCGCTCGATGACTTTGGCGCCGGCTTCGCCTCGCTCAGCTACCTGCACAACTTCCGCTTCGACAAGATCAAGATCGATCGCAGCTTCGTGCGCGAGCTTGGGGTACGCGATGACAGCTATGCCATTATCCGCGCGGTGACGGAGCTGGCGAAGACCCTCAAGATCGAGACGGTTGCCGAAGGCGTCGAGACTCGCGAGCACCTCGATGCCGTCGAGAGGGCCGGCTGCAACGAGGTGCAGGGCTTCTATTTCAGCCAACCGGTGCCGTCGAGCGAGGTCCCCGAGGTGCTGACGCGCTGCCGCCTCAAGTGCATCGCCGTGAAGCCGCGCACGCGGATACGCACGCAGCACCGTCCGGTCCGGCAGCGGCGCGCCCGCTAATCTCCCGATGGTCTTGGAGGATTAATCGCCGTTGCCCGACGGGGCGCCGTGCTATGGAAGCTTTGCGCAGCAATTGCCGAAGCCTGGAATGCCGACCGATCGATCCCCCGACCTCATAGCCGCACAGATACGCGCCGAGCCGTCAGGCTTTGCCGGTCAGCCGCAGGGGCTCTCTACGCTCTTCTTCGCTGAGGTGTGGGAGCGCTTCTCCTACTACGGCATGCGTGCCCTGCTGACGCTGTTCATCGTCGCCCCGATGGCGGGGGGCGGGCTCGGCCTCGGCACGATGGAAGCAGCGCGCATCTACGGCAACTACACGATGGCCGTGTACATGCTGTCGATCCCCGGCGGCTTCATCGCCGACCGTTACCTCGGGGCCTATCGCTCGGTCGTGATCGGTGGAGCAATTATCGCCTGCGGACACTTCACGCTGGCGATCCCGACGGTCGAAGCCTTCTATACCGGGCTGGCACTTGTCGCGCTCGGAACCGGGCTATTCAAACCGAACATCAGCGCCATGGCCGGCGGGCTGTACGCACCTGATGATGAGCGCCGTGATGCCGGCTTCTCGATCTTCTACATGGGCGTCAACCTCGGGGCCTTCTTTGCCCCGCTGGTGACCGGCTTTCTCGCCCAGAGCCCGGTTTTCAAAGAGTGGCTCTCGACACATGGCTTCGATCCGGCGCAGAGCTGGCACTGGGGCTTCGCGGCAGCCGGGGTGGGCATGACCTTTGGGCTCCTCACATTCCTGCGCCAGCGTGATCGCCTCGCCGAAGTGGGCCGCGCGCCAGCCACCGTCACCGCCACCTGGACGAGCAGCCTCCTTGTCGTTGCCGGCACGCTTGCCGTCATGTGGCTTACGGTGCTGTCGGACGACCCGCGCTTTCAGTGGCTGCGCGCCTTCTTTCTGCTGGTACCCGTCGCCGCCATTGTCTGGTTTGCGCGCGCGAGTGACATCGACGGCCGGCGCTTCGCCGCCGTTTTCGTGTTCTTCATCGCCTCGATGCTGTTCTGGGCAGTGTTCGAGCAGGCCGGCATCTCGATCTCCCTGTTCGGCGATCAGCTCACCCGCAAGAGCCTGTTCGGCTGGTCGTTCCCCTCTGCGTGGTACCAGGCGCTCAATGCGCTGTTCGTCGTGATGCTGGCGCCGATCTTCGCCTGGGCGTGGCTGCGGCTCGGCCCACGCCAGCCGACGAGCCCGGTGAAATTCGTGCTGGGCCTCACATTCCTTGGGCTGTCGTTTCTGCTGATGGTTCCCGCGGCGCTACTGACGGCGCAAGGGCAGATCAGCCCGCTGTGGCTCGTTGCACTCTTTTTCGTGCAGACTGTCGGCGAGCTGTTCCTGAGCCCCGTGGGTTTGAGCACCATGACCAAGCTCGCGCCGCCCAATCTCGTCGGGCTCGTGCTCGGTGTTTGGTTTCTCGCCGCCGCATGGGGCAACAAGCTCGCGGGCATTCTTGGCGGCGGCTATGACGGGACCGACCCCCATGGCCTGGCGATCTTCTTCGTGCAGCAGGCGGCCATGCTCGCCGTCGCCGCGCTCGTATTGCTGGCGCTGGTGCGGTGGCTCAAGCGGCTGATGGGCGGCGTGCGCTAGGGCCGGCACCCGAGAACGTCACACGCGTCGGCGGGCGGCAACTTCCCCTGCGCCGACACGGCCGCCGCGCCAATGGATGAACGCGAGACCGGCAAAAGCAACAGATGTGACGACGGCGCCTACAAGGAACGTCATCCTCGGCCCATAGCCATCCCACAACGCCCCGGCGATCACGCTCGCCAACAGCATGGCGATGCCGCTGACAAAATTAAACGCTCCGAGCGCCGTGCCGCGCAGATCCTCCGGCGCGGTGTCCGCCACGAGCGTCGCCAATAGACCTTGCGTGAACCCCATGTGCAGGCCCCACATGGCGGTTCCCACAGCCACCCAAGGCAGCGTTCCTGCAAAGGCCAGGACAAGATCGGCCAGGATCAAGAGCCCCACGCCGCTCAAGAGAACGCCGCGGCGGCCGATCCTGTCCGACAGCGCCCCGGCCGGGTATGCAGAGAGCGCAAAGGCCACATTCATGACCACGAGAACCGCCGGCACGAGCGCGGTCGAAAGCCCGACGGCGTGAGCCTTGAGTATGAGGAACGCCTCGCTGAATCTGGCGAGCGCCAACACGCCCGCGACCGCCGTTACGGCCCAGAACGCTCCCGAAAGACGTCTCGCATCGGCGAGGCGAAGGCTCGTTCGGGTTATCCCGTCTGCTTTCCGTTGCGGCTCCTCGACGCCAAACACCATCAGCGCCAATGCAATGAACGCTGGAACCACGGCGATCCAGAAGACCGCCGTGAAGTTGTCGGCCGTCAGGGTCATGAGCCCGATGGCTAGAAGCGGGCCGAGGAAGGCCCCGATCGTATCGAGCGATTGGCGTAGCCCGTAGCTCGCTCCCCGGATGTCGGGGGGTGCGAGATCGGCAACGAGCGCATCCCGCGGCGCACCGCGAATCCCGTTGCCAATGCGGTCCAAGAACCGCGCGAGGACGAGCCAGCCGATGCTGGTCGCCAGCGGAAAAATCGGTTTTGTGAAGGCCGCGAGGCCATACCCGATCGCGGCCAGCAGCTTGCGCCGGCCGAGCCAGTCCGACAGCGCGCCGGAGAAGATCTTCGTGATCATCGCCGTGGCCTCGGCGAGACCTTCGATAAAACCCACGGTCAGCACCGACGCGCCGAGGGCTGTAACGAGGTAGACCGGCAATAGCGCATGGATCATCTTCGAGGAAACGTCCATGAACAGGCTGACGAGCCCGAGCGCCCAAACGCCGCGCGGGATCCTTTGCAGACTGTCGCCTCGGGGCCCCCTGACCGGCATCCCGCTCGTTTTGCTGTTGCAAGCTGCGGAGCCGATCGCTCGCACCTCACGCGGCTTGCGCGTTGTCCTTCATCAGCTTGTAGTTGATCGCGTCGAGCAACGCCTCGAAGCTCGCGTCGATGATGTTCGGCGACACGCCGACCGTGAACCAGCGCGCGCCCGACGTGGTGTCGTGGCTCTCGACCAGCACGCGTGTCACGGCCTCGGTGCCGCCGGTGAGGATACGCACCTTGTAGTCGACAAGCTCGACTCCATCGATGTGCTTCTGGTAGCGGCCGAGGTCCTTGCGCAGCGCCATGTCGAGCGCGTTGACGGGGCCGTTGCCTTCGCCCACCGACCACAGCGGCTCGCTGTCGCCGTTGATGAAGACCTTGACCGTCGCCTCCGACACCGTCGTGAGCTTGCCGCGCGCGTTGTGGCGCCGCTCGACCATGACGCGGAAGCTGTCGACGGTGAAATAGCGCGGCACCTTGTCGAGCATGCGCCGCGCGAGCAGCTCGAACGACGCTTCCGCCGCTTCATAGGAGTAGCCGGCGGCCTCGCGCGTTTTGACCTCCTCGAGCAGCTCCGAAAGGCGCGCATCGTCCGTCTCGACCGGAATGCCGAGGCGCTCGATAGCGGCGAGCACCGACGATTTGCCGCCCTGCTTCGACACGAGCAGATGGCGCTGGTTGCCGACGCTGTCCGGCGGCACATGCTCGTAGGTCGCGGGCTCCTTGACGATGGCCGAAGCGTGAATGCCGGCCTTGGTCGCGAACGCGCTGGCGCCGACGTAGGGTGCATGGC
>CAXMLT010000559.1:0-11655 GCA_964194245.1 uncultured Hyphomicrobium sp. | reverse complement strand
ACCGACGGCGCCTGCTCGGGGAATCCGGGTCCCGGCGGCTGGGGCGCGATCCTCACCTGGGGCGACAAATGCAAGGAGATCTCCGGCGGCGAGGCGACGACCACCAACAACCGCATGGAGTTGATGGCGGCGATCTCGGCGCTCGAGGCGTTGACGCGTCCGAGCCGCGTCGAGCTGCACACCGACAGCGTGTACCTCAAGGACGGCATCACCCGCTGGATCCACGGCTGGAAGAAGAACGGCTGGCGCACGGCGGACAAGAAGCCGGTAAAGAACGCCGAGCTCTGGCAGCGCCTCGATGAAGCGCAGCGCGTGCACGACATCGACTGGAGTTGGGTGAAGGGTCACGCCGGCCACGCGGAGAACGAGCGCGCCGACGAGCTCGCGCGCCTCGCCTTGGCCGAGTTCAAACCTTCTCGGCGCGAGCGGGCAGAGCCGCAGGGCGATTGACCGCCGCCTACAGGGAGTGGTCGATGGCCGAGCAGAGCGTCGCCGCGCTCGACTTGTCGTGCTGGGGAGGAGAGTCCTCGACGTTCAGGATCTTCACCACGCCGTCGTCGACGAGCATGGCGTAGCGCTTCGACCGCAGCCCCAGCCCGAAGCCCGACAGGTCGATGTCGAGCCCGAGCTTCTTGGCGAAATCGCCATTGCCGTCGGCAAGCATTGCGATCTTGCCCTTGGCTCCTGTTGCCTTGGCGAACTCTTCCATCACGAACACGTCGTTGACGGCCGTGCAGGCGATGGCGTCGATGCCTTTGCCCTTCAACTCCACGACGCGCGCGACGAAGCCCGGCACGTGCTGCTGCTGGCAAGTAGGCGTGAACGCGCCCGGCACCGCGAACAGGGCCACCTTCTTGCCCTTGAACACATCCGCCGTCGTCGTCTTGCCCGGGCCGTCGGCGTTCATGACCGTGAAGGTTGCATCGGGAAGCTTGTCGCCGACTTTGATAGTCATTGGAGAGGCCTCTTTGGCTGGCGGTTCAAAAGGTTCGTCAATCGGCTGCGAACGTCGTCTCCGATTGTCCGTTGTCGGAGACGAGCGTCGCCGTGAGCTTCTGGCCTTTCAACGCCTGCAGGTCGACATCCTGGGATAGATCGACCTCGAACGTCACGTGGCCCGAGCCGTCGTCGGACGTCTTCTTCGGCAGCGGCACGAACAGTCCCTTCGGCGCCTCGATGAAGAGATCGGCGTGCTCCGAGCCGGAAGGAAACTCGGCGTCGAGCACGATGCCTGGCTTGGCGCCGCTAAGCTCGGTGACGACGTGCTTCAGGAGCGGATCGCCCGCCCGGCGCTCCGCCTCCGGAGCCGGCACCTGCTTTAGTGCGGTGGCGAGTTCGTCGGGCACCTCGCTTCCCTTTTCGGGGGATACTGCCAGCGACAGCGCCGCCTCCGCCGGGATGCAAATCTCCTTGCACACGCCGTATTCGAGCGACAGCCGCAGGTTGATGGGCTTGCCCGGATCTTTTGCCCTGAGCTGCACGGGAAACACCACGGTGCCCTTGTAGCCGACGGTGTCGCCGGCGCGATCAGAGAAACGTTTTGGCGCCGGATAGAGCACGATCGCCGCGGCGAGGTTCTCCGACCTTGACCAGTCGAACGAGGGCGGCACGCCGCCGGCATCGCCCGGCGTCCGCCAGTACGTTTTCCAGCCCTCGGGCATCTCCACCTCGACGCCAGCCATGCCGTTGCCGGCGATGAGGCGGGCGCGCGAGCTGTGGCCCTCGACCCAATCGGATGCAAGGCCCGTCGCCGCCTCGACCGAAGTCAGCGCCGAAAGCAGCCCCAGCAGCAGGCACAATCCGACGAGATGAACGTGCTTCATGATGTGTCTTATCTGGCTATGCAGCCCCGGGTTCGGCAAGCGTTGTAGCGTCCCGCAAACCGCCGGCAAATCACGACTTGATGAAAAATTGCCTACATTGGCGGGCAGCCGGTCGCGGCAGCATGCGGGTGATAGAGGTTTGCCGCCGCAATTGGCCGCTTCACACGCCGCCGCGCGTCGCGTTAGTCTTGACCCCATGAAGATGCCTCGCCCAACGCGCCGCTCGAACGGAGAAGGATACCTCGACGGCCAGCTCCTCATCGCCATGCCGATCATGTCGGACCCTCGCTTCGCGCGCTCGGTGATCTACATGTGTGCGCATTCCGAGGACGGGGCGATGGGTCTCGTCATCAATCAGCGCGCCTCGCACATCTCGTTCCCCGATCTCCTGACCAAGCTCAACATCGTGCCCTCACCGCCGGAGGGCAGCTTGTCCGACAACGTGCGCGGCATGTCGATCCACGTCGGCGGTCCGGTCGAGACGGGGCGCGGCTTCGTACTGCACAGCTCCGACTATTTCGTCAACGACTCGACGCTACCAATCGAGGACGGCGTGTGCCTCACGGCGACGATCGACATCCTGAAGGCGATAGCCGCCGGCAACGGTCCGAACCGCGCGATTCTCGCGCTCGGCTACGCCGGCTGGTCGCCCGGCCAGCTCGAGAGCGAGATCCAAGCTAACGGCTGGCTCAACTGCCCCGCCGATCCCGACCTGATCTTCGGCACCGATCTCGACTTGAAATACACGCGCGCGCTGGCGAAGATCGGCATCGATCCCTCGCATCTCGTGAGCGACGCCGGCCACGCTTGAGGGCACTCGCGGTAGGTTGGCCTCCATCAGCGCCGAAATCGCTTAAGCGTCGCGGCGCGGCTTGGCCGCGGGCGCGCCGGCAACCTCCTCCTCGAGCTGCCGCGCGTCCTTGGCGGCGCCGTCGGTCGACGGCTGCGGCGGCCACGGCACGCCCGCGAGCTTGGCAAGGCTCTGCGCCATCGAAGGCGGCAAGCCCGAGAAGTCCGGCGTGGGGCGCTTCGGTGCGAGCCTGGCGGCTGGAGCACGCGCGGCCGGACGCCGCGCCGGAGCCGGGGTACGCGCGGGCGCCGCTGCCGGTGCTGGTGCCGGTTCGGCCTCGGGCAGCGCGGCTGCGAGGCTCTCGTGCAGCGGGCTTGTTGTAGCCTGAGGGGAGGGCGCGGGCGGTTGTGTCGACGGGCCTTCGCGCTCGACGCGTCGCAGCGCGTCGGCAATGGCGCCCATATCCGGCGTCTCATCCGGCGGCGACTGATCGGGCGAGGCGTGGCCGGCTCCGTCCGCCATCGATGGCGGAATAGGCACCGGAGGAGGCGGGAACGCCAGATGGGGCGGTTCGGGCGGCATCCCCGCTGGAGCGTCACCGAAGCCTTCATCGGCCGGATCGGTGTCGGTCTGATCAAAATCCTGCATCGCATCGCTCATGGCAGGCGGGCCGCCCGACATTGGCAGCGGCGCGAACGATGCGGGCGCGCCGAACGACGGCGGGATGTCCTCCATGTCGGCGACGGGAGCCGTCCCAAACGCCGGCATGGGCGCTGCCGTGAATGGCGGCATGCTGCCGCCTATCGTCTCGCCCCCGAATGGCGGCTCGTAGGACTGCGCAGCTTCTGGCGGGAAACCGGCGCCGGGGATCGGCGGCGGGAAACCGCCGTTCTGATGCGTTACCTGCGGGAAGCCGCCATTCGCGACGTGCTGCGCGAAGCCACCGCCATTCTCGGGCATCCCCGGTGGGGGGAAGCTGCCGTTCTGGTGCGGCGACCGCATCGGCGGCGGAAGTGCCGCCTGCTGTGGCGGAGGCGGCGGCAACATCGCCGGGTTGGCGGGCCGCGTGCGGGGGCGCACGGTGCGGTTGGGGAGCGCGCCTCCACTGGCCGGTGATGGCGGCGCGCCGCCGTTGGCATACGCCTCCTCGGCTTCGGGCGCGCGCTTGGCGACCCTCTTGCGCACCTTCTGCTGATCCCCCGCCGGCCCCTTCGCCTTGGCGCGGAAGAAGCCGCGCGGGCGCAGCTTGTTCTCCGCCTTGCGCACCATCTTCAGCAGCCCCAGTACGTCGCGGTCCGACATCGGCTCGCCGTAGTAGAACCCTTGCGCGTACTGGCAGCCAATTGAGCGCAGATAGCCCGCATCCTCCGGCGTCTCCACGCCCTCGGCGACGACCTTCTTGCCGAGCTCATGCGCGAGCGCGACGATCGAGCGGACGATGGCGGAGCCCGCACCATTGTTGGCGCCGCTCGATTGCACCAGCGCCTTGTCGATCTTGATGGTGTCGAAGGGGAACCGCTGCAGGTAGGCAAGCGACGAGTAGCCCGTGCCGAAATCGTCGATGGCGAGCTCGGCGCCGGCGCCGCGCAGCCACTCGAGAATCTCGGTCGCCTGCTCCGGGTTCTCCATCACGAGGCTTTCGGTGATCTCGAGCCGTAGCGTGCCCTTCGGAACGATGTTGCGCCCGAGGATGTGGCGGATCTCCTGGACCAGGTTCTGGCGGAATAGCTGTCGGCTCGAGATGTTGACGGAGACAAACAGCGGGTCCTCGTCGCGAGGCAACTCGCGCTGCCAGCGGGCGGCCTCCTGGGCAGCCTTGAGCAGAACATGCGAGCCGAGGCGCACGATCAGGTCGCTCTCCTCGGCCACGGGGATAAAGTCGACGGGGTTCATCATGCCGCGCTTGGGATGCTCCCACCGCACCAACGCCTCGAAGCCCGCAAGCTCCTCCGTCGGCAGGTAGATGATCGGCTGATAGAGGACGCGGATCTGGTTCTTGGCGAGCGCCTTGCGCAGATCGCTCTCGATCGTCACGCGGTCGTCGCGGTCGGCGCGCATCTCGGGGCGGAAGATCTCGACGCGGTCGGAGCCGCCGCGCTTGGCGCGGTACATGGCGATCTCGGCCTCTTTGTAGAGGTCGAGATGGCTTCCCTCGCCGCCGTCGTAGACGGCGATGCCGACCGAGCCTGTGAGCACGATCTCCTGGCCCGCGATCTTGATCGGCGCGCGCAGCGAGCGGCGCACGCGTTCGGCGAGCGCTGCCAGGTCCTGCGCCGCATGCTCGGCCACCAGCACGATGGCGAAACGATCGCCGGCAACGCGCGCGAGCGTATCCTGCGGGCCGAGGTGGCTCTGCAGGCGACGGGCGACCGTCAACAGAAGGCTGTCGCCGACGACGAGACCGAAGGAGACGTTCACGCTCTTGAACTTGTCGATGTCGATGCAGAACACGCTCGGGCGGATGCCTTCGTTCGCCTTCGCCCGCATCACCGCCACGCTGAGGCGGTCGAGCATAAGCTCGCGGTTGGGGAGCCCCGTGAGACTGTCGTGCACAGCATCATGCAGGAGCCGCTCGTGCGCGCGTTTGGCGTCCGTCACGTCGCGGATAAGACCGACGCAGCGGACAGCGCGCGTGTCCTGGTTGGGCACGCTGGAGGCTTCGAGTTCGAACCAGCGGTAGGTATTGTCCGCGTGGCGCATCCGGAAATCGGTGCGGATCTTGGCCCACGTGCGCTCCTGCATGGACCACAGCATGAGCCGGAAGCGGTCGCGGTCGGCGGGGTGCAGGTGCTTGATGAAGTCGTCGACCTTGGTTGAAAGCTCGCCTGGGCCGAGCCCGAGGGAGGCTTCGATCAGGGGGCTCACCTTGATCTCGTCGCGGCGCGCATTCCATTCCCACACCGCGGAGCCGGCGCCGTCGACGGCGAGCGCACGCAGCTGCAGTTCGCCGGGCGCGGTGCCGTAGAGCGGCTCGCGCGAGCGGAAGGCGAACTGGGTGACGGTGAAGCCGATCAGAACGAGGATAAGCACGAGCCCGGCAACGAGGCTCGAGACTACGACGTCTCCGGCAAGCCGGCCCGTGAGCGTCATCGCGGTCGCAAAGATCCAGATGAGGAACAGGATCCACGTGGGGATCAGCGATAGCGCCCGGTCCTGGCCGCGCAGCGCGAGAAACAGCGTGAACCCGCCCCCGACGGCGCCGATCACCAGGAACGAGGTGCGCGCAAACGTCGAGGCGAGGCGCGGGTCAATGACGGCAACGGCGACAAGCGTCAGCTGCGCGATGATCCACACCGTGAACAGCATGCGGATGAGGCCGTGCCAGAAAGCGATGCGCAGAAACACCGACAGGAAGATGACGAGGCTCGCGGCGACCGCGGATTCGCTCGCCGCTCGATAGACGGCGTTGTCCTCGGGCCGGAGCTGGAACAGCTTGTGGAAGAAGCCGAAGTCGACGCACAGGTAAGCGAGCACGCACCAGGCGACGAGCGCGGCGCTCGGGAAGATCGCCTTGTGGTTTGCGGCGAAGATCGCGGTCAGGAAGATGGCGAGCAGGCCCGTCAGGCCTAAGAGGATGCCGTTGAACAGCAGCCGGTCGCGGGACTTGAGCTCATAGTCGATCGGCTTCCAGAGGTAGATGCGCGCGAAGCGGTCCGACGATAGCTCAGCGACGTAGGTGACGGTGCGCCCCGGCTCCAGCGTGATGCGGAAGATGTCGGCGCGGTCGCTCTTGATACGGTCGGGCACGAAATCCATCGACGGCGTCACCGCCTCGATGCGCTGCGCGTCGAGGTCGGGCCACACCGCGCCCGAGCCGATGACGTTGTAGCGCTCGGCGGTGAGCCAGCGCTCGATCGGCTTGTCGGTCGGGTTCGATAGCGCGAACACCAGCCAGTTGGGACTGGTGCCGGACGTCTTGGCGGTCACCGAGATGCGCCCCTTCATGCCGTCGGCGGCGGGCGCGGTCTCGACCTGCAGGCTATCGCCGCGGCCGTCGTAGAACTCGGCGAAGTCGCGCAACGCCGTAATCTCGATGCGGTCCTGGTCGGGGTCGACGACGATGGGCTTCAAGGCGAGCGCGTGCTCGGGAACCGCGACGAGCGCGCACAGCAGGACGAGCAGCGCGAAGCACGCGGCCATCGCCCGCTCGCGCAATCGTCCGGCCTCGTGGCGCTCAGCCCTCATGCGGTGTGCGCCTCCGGACGACCGGGAGCGCGCGAGAATTCCTCGGACAAAAGGCCGTGCAGCACATGGTCCTCCCACGTGCCGTTGATCTTCAGGAGCCGGCGCGCGAGTCCCTCGGCGCGGAAGCCGTTACGCTCCAGCACGCCGATCGAAGCGACGTTCCCGGGCATCGTCGCGGCCTCGAGCCTGTGCAGGTGCAGATCCTCGAACGCGAACGTAGCGACCGCCGAGACAGCCTCCGTCATGTATCCATACTTCACGAACGGCAGCCCGAGCCAGTAGCCGAGCACCGCGGCCTGCGTTACGCCGCGGCGCACATTCGACAGCGTAAGGCCGCCGATCAGCTTGTCGTCGGCGTCGCGGAAGATGAGGAAAGCGTAGCCCAGATCCTCGCGCGCCTCGCGCTGGTAGTGGCGCACGCGGCGGCGGAAGGAGCTGCGCGAAAGCTCATCGCGCTGCCACACGGGCTCCCAGGGAGTTAGATGCTCGCGGCTGCGCGTGCGCAGCTCGGCCCATGGCGCATAGTCGCCCATCATCGGCAAGCGCAGCCAGACGCCGCGCCCGCGCACGATGCCGACCGCGTCCTGCGTGATGCTCGACCTCAAGAACGCCATGCGCCGCTCCTCAAGGGCTAGTGGTGCGTCATGCTCTCGGCCTGACGCGCGTACTTGAGCGATTTCTTGCCGCTGCCGACAACGACGATCGACGGCGTGCTTGCGGCGAGCTTGCCCGCAAAGTCGCGCACGCGCTCAGCCGTCACGTCATCAACCTTGGCAATCAGCTCCTCTGCCGGCACGACGCGGCCGTGGCTCAGGAGGTGGCGCGCCATCTGCTCGGCCCGCGCAGACGAGCTTTCCAAGCTCATCAACAGCCCCGCCTTGAGCTGCGCCTTGGAGCGCCCGAGCTCGGCTGCGCTCGGCGCCGCATCCGCTGCGCGCTTCAGCTCCGCTCCCACGACGTCGATGAGCTTGCCCATCAGTTGCGCTCCCGTGGCCGCATGCAGTCCGAAGAGCCCGACATCCTTGAGGCCCCACGCGGTCGAGTAGATCGCGTAGCAGAGGCCGCGCTTCTCGCGAACCTCCTGGAACAGGCGGGATGACATTCCGCCCCCGAACAGCCCCGAGAACACCTGGGCGGTGAAAAACTCCCCCTCGCGGTAGGACGGACTGGGGAAACCGATCAACAGATGGCTCTGCTCGAAAGGCTTCTCCGAGACGCGCGTCCCCCCGACGTACGCGGCCGCTCGTTCCCTTGCGGTGCGGCCTCCGCCAGTGAGCCCGCCGAATAGGGCTTCAGCGTGGCGAAGGATGCTTGCGTGACGGACGGCGCCAGCGGCCGAAAGCACCATGTTTTCAGGGCGATAGCGGCGACGCAGAAAACCTTTCAGGTCGGCTGCGGTGAAGCGCTTCACGCTCTCGGGCGTACCGAGAATTGCGCGGCCGACGGGCTGGCTTGGAAAGGCTGCATCGTGGAGAAGATCGTAGGCAATGTCGTCGGGGCTGTCGCGGGTCGCGGCGATCTCCTGCAGGATCACCTGGCGCTCGCCCTCGAGCTCCGGACGGCCGAACGCCGCCTTTTGCAGAATGTCCGCGATGAGGCCGAGCGCGACACCCTCGTCGCCCTTTAGGACGCGGGCGTAATAAGCGGTGGTCTCGAGGCTCGTCGCCGCGTTGAGCTCGCCGCCGACCTGCTCGATCTCCTCGGCGATCTCCTGCGCGCTGCGCTGCTTCGTTCCCTTGAAGGCCATGTGTTCGAGAAAGTGCGAAATCCCGTGCTCGCGGTCGCTCTCGTGGCGTGCGCCGGCGCCCACCCACAGCCCCAGCGACACCGTCTCCAGGTTCGGCATCGCCTGCGTGACCACGTGCAGGCCGTTCGGGAGCGTCGAGATAGTCGGCGTCATGCCGTGCCCTCGCTGGTCGCGCGTGTGACGCTCTCGACGAGGCGCTCTGCCTCTCTCAGGTCGTTATCGATCACGGCGAAGCGCTCGTGTGCCGTGAGCAGGCCCGAGAGCCGCTCGGGCAGCGCCGGGCGCTTTCCGGTTATGGCGGCAATCGCATCGGGAAATTTGGCCGGGTGGGCCGTGGACAGCACGACCTGCGGCGTCGCCCCGTCGGGCCCGAGCGCGCGCTCGGCCGCGACCACGCCGCACGCGGTGTGCGGGTCCATGAGGTAGCCGCACTCGTCCCGCAAGCGCCCGATAGCCTCGGCCACGTCCTTTTCGCTCGCGGCTTCGGCGGCGAATTCCTGCTGCATCTTGGACTTGAGCGGCCCCAGGTCAAAGCGCCCCTCCTGCCGCAAGGCTCCCATCTTGGCGCGGATCAGCGCGGCATCGCGGCCCGAAGCCTCGAACAGATAGCGCTCGAAATTGGAGGAAATCTGGATGTCCATCGACGGCGACGTGGTGGCGACGACCTCGCGCATCTCGTAGGAACCGGTGGCGAGTGTGCGCGGCAGGATGTCGTTGACGTTGGAGGCGATGACGAGCTTCCCGATGGGCAGACCCATGCGCTTTGCCGCATAGCCCGCAAAGATGTCGCCGAAGTTGCCGGTCGGCACCGCAAACGACACCGCGCGGTCGGGCGCTCCCAGCGCCGCGGCGGCCGTGAAGTAGTAGGTGATCTGGCCAGCAATGCGCGCCCAGTTGATAGAGTTGACGCCCGACAGCGCCGTGCGGTCGCGGAAGGCGTGGTCGTTGAACATGCCTTTGACCAGGGCTTGGCAATCGTCGAAGGTGCCGCGCACGGCAACCGCGTGCACGTTCTCCTCCGTCGGCGTCGTCATCATGCGCCGCTGCACGTCGGAGACGCGGCCCTCGGGAAAGAGGATCACGACATCGACGCGCGAGGAGCCCCGGAAGGCCTCGATCGCCGCGCCGCCGGTATCGCCGGAAGTAGCGCCGACGATGGTCGCGCGGCGGCCGCGCTTAGCGAGCACGCGATCCATGAGGCGCGCCAAGAGTTGCATCGCCACGTCCTTGAAGGCGAGCGTCGGCCCGTGGAACAGCTCTAAGATGAAGCGGTTGGGCGCGATCTGGACGAGCGGCGTGACGGCCGCGTGGCCGAAACGGGCGTAGGAATCTTCCGTCATGCCGCGCAGCTCATCACGCGAGAGCGCAGCGCCGACGAACGGGTGGATGACCTCGACCGCGACCTCCGCGAACGGCCGGCCGGCGAGCGCGGCGATGGCGTCGGGCGAAAGCTGCGGCCACGCCTTGGGCACATAGAGCCCGCCGTCGCGCGCCAGGCCCGCCAGCAGCACGTCCTCGAAGCCAAGCGTCGGGGCTTCGCCTCTGGTCGAAATGTAGTCCACGCGCCGCTTATCTCTTGCCGATTGCCGCTTCCATTTACGAGCACCCTAGAGGCCCGGGGGGGCCCGAACAAGCGAACGACGGGCTCCGGGGAGCGCCCGCGCACAGAAGTGTTAATACCCGGAGATTGCGGGGATATTTCGGGCTCAGCCGGGCGGCTGGCGCCAGCGCGTGACGGCAAACGCGGCGAACACGCCGAGAAGCGCCGCAGCCAGGCCGTACCAGGTCAGCGCGTACTCGAGATGCCGATTCGGCAGCTCAAGGCGGGTCACGCCGCCCCTGGGCCACCCCCCGGGCGGACGCGGCTCGAGCTCGGCGTCGATGACGAGGGGGACGACGCGGGTCTTGTCGCCGGGCACTGCGGCCGCGGCCATGGCGGAAATATCGCGCCAATACCAGACGTTCTTGCCGGCATCGTTCGCGGGCGTGAAGGCGCCGGGCGTCTCCGGCTTGCGCGCGAGTCCGACGATCTCGACGTCGCCGGCGGGCTCGCCCTCTTGCCGCTTGGCGGGATCCTTCAGCTCGTCCGGCACGAAGCCGCGGTTGACGAGCACGACGCTGCCGTCGGCGAGCTGCAGCGGCGTCACGATGTGCCAACCCACGCCGGCCTGCTCGTCGAAGGCGTAGAAGTCGAGCTCGCGGTCGTTGAGGAGCTTGCCCGTCGCCTTGACGCGCAGGTATTCGACGTCGCCGCCGCGCTGCTCGGCATCGGCGAGCGGCACCGGCGCGGCGTGGGCCCGCTTCGCGATTGCGGCGATAAGCCCCTCCTTCCAGGCAAGCCGACGCATCTGCCAGTTGCCGAGCGCGACGAGGAACACGACGCCGATGACGGTCATCACGACGGGCCACAGAAGGGCCCTGGCTCGGGGTGCGCTCAGCATCTGCTTGCTCGCGGTAACACGCGCATCAATACACGCATCAATCCCGGGCGAGGCGGCCTTCCTCGGCCTTGTGCTTGTACTGCAGCGCGATCAGCCCGGCCTTCAGGACGCGCAGGAGAACGAGCGCGATCAGGGGCGTCAGCCCGCCCCACAGCACGACGTGCACCCATGTGGGCGGCTCGTAGGTGAACTCGACGTAGAGCGCGAGGCCCAGGACGAGAAAGCCCAGGATGAAGATCGCGAACACGGCAGGGCCGTCGCCCGTGTCGATGAAGCGGTAGCTCATGCCGCACTTGTCGCAACCTTCGCGCAGCTCGAGCACGTTGCGGAACAGCGGTCCGCAACCGCAAGCCGGACAGCGCGCGAGCAGCCAGGCGCGCAGCAGCGAGGTTTTTGGCTCTGGCGGCAAGGCAGCTCCGATCGAAAGGGCAGCAGTGCGGGTGTGCACCGCACCGATGGAAGCCTTAGCACATCGGAGGCCGCAGCAGGCAGCGACACGCTGGCCGCGGCAAACAAAACGGGGCGCCAAGTCGGGCGCCCCGGTTCAGGATTTCGGGTGAACCGATCCGCGCGGCTAGCCGACGTGGCCACCGGGGTTGGGTCCGGCACCCCAGACGTAGATGCAGGCGAAGAGGAACAGCCACACAACGTCGACGAAGTGCCAGTACC
>CAXMLT010000558.1:0-6009 GCA_964194245.1 uncultured Hyphomicrobium sp. | reverse complement strand
CACCGAGGTCGGCTACGTCGGCCGCGACGTAGATTCGATCATCCGAGACCTTGTCGAGGTGGCGCTGGCCCTCGTCAAGGAGACGAAGCGCAAGGACGTGCGCGCCAAGGCCGAGAAGAATGCCGAGGAGCGCGTGCTCGACGCCCTCGTCGGCGCAACCTCGTCACCCGGAACGCGCGAGACCTTCCGCAAGCGGCTGCGCGCGGGGGAGCTCAACGACAAGGAAATCGAGATCCAAGTTGCCGAGACGACCTCGGGCTTGCCGATGTTCGACATCCCCGGCGCGCCGGGCGCCTCGATCGGCGCCATCAACATCGGCGACATGCTGGGGAAGGCGTTCGGCCAGCGTACCAAGCCCCGCCGCGTCACCGTCTCCGACAGTTATGACGTGTTGATCGCGGAAGAGAGCGACAGGCTGATCGATACCGAGCAACTTACCGGCGAGGCGATCAACGCCGTGCAGGACAACGGCATCGTGTTCCTCGACGAGATCGACAAGATCTGCTCGCGCGCGGACGGCACACGCATCGGTGCGGACGTCTCGCGCGAGGGCGTGCAGCGCGATCTCCTGCCGCTGATCGAGGGCACGACCATTTCCACCAAGTACGGGCCGGTGAAGACCGACCACGTGCTGTTCATCGCGTCAGGCGCCTTTCATGTGGCGAAGCCCTCGGATCTCTTGCCGGAGCTGCAAGGGCGGCTGCCGATCCGTGTTGAGCTCAGCGCGCTGACGCGCGAGGACATGCGCCGCATCCTCACCGAGCCGGAGGCGAGCCTCATCAAGCAGTACGTGGCGCTGATGGCGACCGAGCAATTCACGCTCAACTTCGAGCCGAGCGCAATCGATGCGATCGCGGATGCGGCCGTTCTGGTCAACTCCACGGTCGAGAACATCGGTGCGCGCCGGCTGCAGACGGTGATGGAGCGCGTGCTGGACGAGATCTCGTTCAGTGCCTCCGACCGTGCGGGTGAGGGGCTGGTCATCGACGCCGCCTATGTGAATGCGCGCGTCGGCGACCTCGCCAAGAATGCGGACCTCTCAAAGTTCATCCTCTAGAAGTGCATCCTGAGCGCCGCGCCGCGTTCGCCTCGAGTTGCTTGGACGTCGGATACATCCTCTTAAATTGTTCCCGCTAAGCTAACGAAACGTTCCGCCGTGCCCCGCGCCGCAACCTGTGCCGCGCCGCACGAGACCCTGTTTGTCGTTTCTCGTAGCCGAACACGGAGCTTGGCCCCATGTCTTCCACACTCGTTCGCGCGCTTCTTGGCGCGGCGCTGACGCTCGCTACAACCTCGGCGCTGGCCCAGGAGAACATCCGCGGTGCAACGACGGGCCCGACGACGGCGCCGGGCTTCAGTCATCCCGAGCAGTACCTGCACCTGCAGGACGTGAAGCCTGCGGACAACATGTACCCGGTCGTCCTCCATCCCGATCAGGACAAGGTGGCGCGCGACAAGCTTGCTGCGCTCGAGGCCAAGACCGGCAAGAAGCCCAACATCCTCATCTTCCTCATGGATGACGTCGGCTGGATGGACCCCGGTTTCAACGGCGGTGGCACGGCCGTCGGCAACGACACGCCGGTCATGGACCGGCTCGCCGCCGAGGGCCTGCTGCTCACGTCCGCCTATTCAACTCCGTCCTGCTCGCCGACACGAGCGACGATCCACACCGGGCAGAACCCTCTGCACCACGGCATCCTGCGTCCGCCCATGTATGGCGAAGCCGGCGGCCTCGACGGCGCCACGACGATGCCGCTGCTCCTGAAGCAGCACGGTTATATCACCCAGGGTGTCGGCAAATGGCATATGGGCGAGAACCAGGGCTCCCTGCCGCAAAACGTCGGTTACGACGATTACGTTGGCTTCCTCGGCGTCTCCGACATGTACACCGAGTGGCGCGACGTCTACTTCAATCCGGAGGTCGCGCTGAGCCCTGAGCGCTTCAAGATGGTGGAGAACGACGACTTCAGTCACTACGAGGTGCACTGCACGCCGGGCGACAAGGAGAAGTGCGAGAACGGCAAGCTGATCGAGCTCAACTACATCAAGGAGCTTGACAAGCACTGGCTCGATACGAGCCTCGCGTTCCTCGACAAGATGAAGGGGTCCAACCAGCCGTTCTTCCTCTACCACGCGACGCGTGGCTGCCATTTCGACAATTATCCGTCGGACGAATGGGCCGGAAAGTCGATGTCGCGCACCGTGTATGGCGACTGCATGGTGCAGATGGACTACACGCTGGGCCAGCTCGTCGACAGGCTCGCGGCGATCGGCGAGCTCGACAACACTCTGATCCTGCTGTCCTCCGACAACGGCCCCGAGTGCGAGGTGCCTCCCCACGGTCGCACGCCGTTCCGCGGTTGCAAGGGCTCGAGCTGGGAAGGCGGCGTCCGCGTCCCGACGTTCGTCTACTGGAAGCGGATGATCAACCCGCGCAAGTCCGACGGCCTGTTCGACGACGCCGACATCCTACCGACGATGCTATCGCTTGCGGGCGTCTCGGGCGCGCAGCTCGCCGATCTCTTCCCCAAGACCACCTACATTGACGGTGTCGACCAGGCTTCGTTCCTCGTCGCGGACAACGGACTATCTGCGCGTCGCAGCCGGCCCTACACGCTAAACCAATACTACGCGGCGCTGCGCATCGACGAGTTCAAGGGCGTGATGACGGCCGAGATCGAGAACGGTGTCGTGCAGAAGGGCGACTGGGGCGGCTTCTCCGGCCCGATCTTCACCGACTCCGGCGGCGGTATCGTCTTCAATCTCTATACCAATCCGCAGGAGGACGTGAGCGTCGGTATCCGCCACATCCCGGTCTCCGTGCCGATCATGGCGGCGTCGGCCTTCTATCTGAAGGAGCTCATCAAGTATCCGCCGCAGTTCAAGATCGGGTTCATGTCGAACAATCCGCCCGTCTATGACCTCCTGCCGAAGATGCAGGAGCTGCGCAAGAAGGCGACGGAGGACCAGGGCGTCGGAAGGCCGACGCCGTAAGCGCCTCGTCCCTTGCCTCGTATCTTGCGCAACTGCGATCGCGGCCCTGGCTGCGCCATGCGCGGCCGAGGAAGCGACAGTCAGCGCTGTACCGAAGCTGTGCGCAGCCTATTCCGGTCTGCCCGATGGCAAGAACGCGACGGTTGGAATGGTGTCCATCCCTGGTGGCGCCTTCGTCATGGGCTCCGACCGCGAGCAGCCCGAGGAGCGCTCCACCCACATCGTGCGCGTCGACCCCTTCTGGATCGACCGCCACGAGGTGACAACGCCCAGTTCGCCCGCTTCGTGGCGACAACGCACTACGTAACGCTCGCCGAGCGTGGGCTTGACCCGAAGATGCATCCCGGCGCCAGCGAGGACCTGCTGGCGCCCGGCTCAGCGCTGTTCGTGCGGCCGACGAAGGTCGACCGTATCGGCAGCAATGCGCAATGGTGGCAGTACGTCAAAGGTGCCAACTGGCGTGAGCCCGAGGGTCCCGGCTCAACCATCGCCGGCCGGGAGAATCATCCCGTGGTGCACGTCGCGTACGAGGATGCGGTCGCCTACGCACACTGGCTCGGACGTGATCTGCCGACGGAAGCGCAGTGGGAGTTCGCCGCGCACGGCGGCAAGATGGACGAGCAGGACTGGATGAGCGCTTACGCGCCGGACGGCACGCCCATCGCCAATCCCTGGCAAGGCGTCTTCCCCGTCTACAACAGCGGCGAGGACCGCTACGTCGGCACCGCTCCGGTCGGCTGCTTTCCGGCGAACGACTACGGCCTCTACGACATGATCGGCAACGTGTGGGAATGGACGAGCGATTGGTACCGCGCCGGCCATTCTAAGGAGCCCGCGGTCAATCCCATGGGGCCCGATCTCATGCAGGTAGGGCTGATCGCCGGCCAGGCCCCGAGCAAGGTCATCAAGGGCGGATCCTATCTGTGCGCCCATAACTATTGCGCACGCTACCGTCCCACCTCACGCCAGCCGCAGGAGGTGGACTTGAGCGCCGGCCACGTCGGCTTCCGCACTGTGCTCAATGCCAGCCCGCGCGGCAGAGCACCTCTGGCGCCCTGAGCGCGGCGCTCGATCGCCAACTGCTGTTGTCATGCGCTTCGCGCGGGGCAGCCAAGCCCTTGCGCCGACGCCCACATTTATGTCGGCTTTGCCGGGCAGCAGAGAACGATTCCCGACATCCGAACGTGAGGTGCGATTATGAACACGCACGGACGAGGGCGATTTGTGGTGGTGGTCGCGGCAGTGGCCGCGATCTCCGCCGCCGGCGGCACGGACGTGCTCGCGAGCGCGTGCTGCACCGCGGCCAACAGCGGTTCGCTCAATGCCGACCTCTCCGCGGGCGCCTCGGTGACGCGCGAGGTCGCGCTCGATGCGGGCGATACGCTCGGCATCACCGCCAGCGACGCCTCAGCCACGCTCGTCTCGGGCGCAGGCGCTCCACTCACCTTGATTGCCGTCGGCGGCGCGACCGCGGCCTGCGCGCCCCGCAAGTCGACACTTTCGCGCTGCGGCCCTTATCTCAGCATGCGGCTGCTGAGCGGCGTCACTTTCGACGGTCGCGCGGCTTGGGGCGAGACGGAGAACGCCGACCACACCGCGGAGATGGGCGAAACGCTCACCAACCGACGGCTGATGCGTGCCAAGCTCACCGGCACGCGCGAGGTTGAAGGCTGGAAGGTGGCGCCGAGCGTGGGCCTCGTCTATCTCGAGGACGCAGTGCGCGACGACACGACTGGTGCCACCAAGGCTGCCGGCACGGGCCGCATCGAGGTGCTTCCGGAAGTCTCGCGCCGCTTGGCAGTCGACGGCGACACCTTCATCGAGCCGCGTGCAACGGTCGGCGGCTTCGTCGGCTTCGATGAGTTTTCCGCGCTCAAGGCCACGACCGTAACCACCGGCAACGCGGCCGAGATGCATTTGAAAGCGGAAGCGGGGGTCGCGCTCGGCGTGAAGGAAGGCTCCAGCCTGCTGGCGACGGGCGGTGTCGAAAGCGCTAGCAGCGCTACGCCGGAAACGTGGACGGGACGCCTGCAGTTCAAGGTGCCGCTCGGCAATTGAGCGGCCATGGTGCAGTGCATCTAATTTTGTCAACATTGTCCTTACCCCATCGTAACGGAATGTTATTTCGCGTGTCGCAATTGTCACGTATGGTGAGTGTTGTAGGTGGTTGGCAGTTTTAGGCGGGTGTCTGCCGGCATGGCAGGCGAGCAAATCCCCCCGAGCTCATTCTCCCGCGCTGCCGCCCTCTGCAGGAGGTGACGCATGGCATGCCCGAAGATCGAGGTACGAGGTAAGCGGGTCATCCTGCTCAGCGGCTTTCACGGCTCCTATGACGGCGTCCGCTCGCCGGTCGAGGTGAAGGATGCCGATGTGAAAGCGGCCGAGCAACTGCGGCAGTCTGCGCGGCTGCACCCCGACGCGGTTGCTTTCGGCTATGTGGCGGGACGTTGGGTGCCGGCGGCTTGAAAAGGCCGGCATGAGACGGGGCGCACCGCGCCCGGCATGACAGAAGAAACGTCATTTCGAGAGCCCCGCCGCCGGTAAAGCCGGCGGGCGGGGTTTTGCGGTCTTTAAGGCGGCGGGGAGACACGTTAGATAAGGCGCGAACACTCTACACGCCGTCTTCGCGAGCAGCTTTTCAAATGGTCCTCGTCGCCGATCAGAGCCAGGCCATATCGGCCAGCCTCCAGCCCGCTTCGTCGGAGCCTTCGCTCGCCGGCCTGAGCCGCGACGCGCTGCGCGCAGCGCTGGCGCGCATCGGCGTCCCGGAGAAGCAGGCGCGTATGCGTGTCAACCAGCTCTGGAGCTGGATCTACGTGCGTGGCGTAACGAGCTTCGATGCCATGTCGGACGTGTCGAAGGAACTGCGTGCGACGCTCGAGCAGCATTACTCGCTTGCGCGGCCGGAGATCGTCACCGAGCAGGTCTCCGTCGACGGCACCCGCAAGTGGCTCCTGCGGCTCGCACGGCAGGAGAATGACGCCAGGGCCCCCGAGATCGAGACGGTCTACATCC
>CAXMLT010000557.1:0-2731 GCA_964194245.1 uncultured Hyphomicrobium sp. | reverse complement strand
AGGTCTAAATCCGCGCCTTATCGGCGGGCAGCGGCGCCAGGCTCCCCAACAGAGTCGGAATGAGCTCGGACACCGTGGGGTGGATGAGCACCGTGCGTTGAAGAGTCGTGTAGGGCACGTCCGCCGCCATAGCCGCGGTGATGCACTGCACGGCTTCGTCGCCGGTGACGCCAAGGATCGCCGCGCCGAGAATCCTTTTGGTTTCGGCGTCCGCCACCACCTTCATGAAGCCCAAAGTCTCTCCGCGCTCCACCGCGCGCCCGACATGCGACATGGGCCGCGTCGCCGCGAGCAGCCGTCTGCCGCTCGCGCGCGCCTCGCGCTCCGTCATGCCGACGCGGCCGAGTGGCGGGTCAATAAAGAGCCCGTAGGTCAGGATGCGGTCGCTGGCACGCCGGGGATCGTTATCGAGGAGGTTGCCCGCGACGATCTCGAAATCGTTGTAGGCGGTGTGCGTGAAGGCGCCGCGGCCGTTGCACTCGCCCAACGCCCAGATCGAGGGAACGCTGGTCCTCAACACGTCGTCGGTGACGATGAAGCCGCGTTCGTCGGTCTCGACCCCCGCGGCATCGACGCCGAGTTCATCGGTGTTCGGGCGGCGGCCAACGGCGAGGAGAAGGTGCGAGCCCACGATCTCCCTTCGTCCCGCCGTGGATTCGATCGCAACACGTACCCCAGCGTCCGTCTTTTCGACGCGTGTGCACATAGACTCGAGCTCAATGTCGATCTGTTCGCGCTCAAGGATATCCCGGATCGCGTCGCTCACATCCTCGTCCTCGCGCGCAACGAGCCGCGGCGCCCCCTCGATGACGGTCACTCGGGCGCCGAAGCGGCGGAAGATCTGCGCGAATTCGAGGCCGATGTAGCTGCCGCCGAGCACGATCAGGTGCTCCGGCACGGCGTCGAGCTCCAGGATGGACGTGCTCGTGAGGTAGGGGACGGTACCGAGCCCAGGTATGGCCGGGACGATCGCCCTGCCCCCGACGTCGATGAAGATCTTATCGGCGCTGATCCGCTCAGCTCCGGCTGCGATCTCGCGCGGCGAGATGAAGCGGGCGTGCGCCTGGTAAACGGTCACGCCAGGCATCGACCTGAGCCATGCCTCAATATTTTTGCTCGCAGTGGTCGAGACCGCATCCTTGCGCGCCTTGACCTTTGCCATGTCGATGCCGATGTGCCCGTCGATGACAACGCCGTATCCGGCCGCGCGTGCAGCGAGTCGGGCTGCGTAGGCGCTGGCGACAAGGGTCTTGGTCGGCATGCATCCAGTGTTAACGCAGGTACCACCGAAGCGCCCGCGCTCGATCACGGCAATCTTCCAGCCCGCTTGCGACAGGCGGTTTGCGAGGCCTGGGCCGGCCTGGCCAGTTCCGATAACAGCTGCGTCGTAGTGCTCGTTCATGACCCTCTCCGTAGCACCCAGATGAATCCAATCAACCTGCCAGAGAGGTTCATAGCTTTGGCACATCGTATCAAGAGCCATTTATGGGATGGGCAGATCGGCACGATCAATTAAGCTCAGATGGGCACGATCAATTCGGGTCGACGATGGAACGAGTTCCTGTGCTCGAGAATTTCATCCGACTGGGCGTACTGGCAGGCCGCGGACGGCCCGCGAGGGTCGAGGAGAGGAAGCGCATGGCGCAGCAGGCAACCGCAACACCGCAACCCCCCCCCGCCGGAACACTCATAAGCCCCACCCTCACCCAACGCCTGTTCAAAACGCGTCGCACCTCAACGGAGCTGGCGGCTTTGCTCAGCGCCGAGGACATGACGGTCCAGGCGATGGAGGACGCGAGCCCCACCAAGTGGCACCTCGCCCACGTCACCTGGTTCTTCGAGACGTTCCTCTTGAAGACTTACCTACGTGGTTATCGCGAGTTCGATCCGACCTTCAATTATTGCTTCAATTCTTATTATGAGACGCTCGGCCCCCGCCAGCCGCGCCCCAACCGCGGCCTGCTGACACGGCCGTCGGCCGAGCGCGTCACGGCCTACCGCCGTCACGTCGACGAGGCGCTCGAAGCTCTGCTCGCACAACGCTCCGACGCGCACGCGGAGATCGCCCGCCTCGTCGAGATCGGCGTCAATCACGAGCAGCAGCATCAGGAGCTGCTTCTGGCTGACATCCTCGCCCTCTTCGCCGCCAACCCGTTGCGGCCGGCCTATCATGCCCGCAAGCCCAGCGAAGCCTGCGCCGGCGACGACACGATCGGCTGGGTCGAGTTTGAGGGCGGCATCCGCTCTGTCGGCCACGACGGCAACGGCTACTCCTGGGACAACGAAGGCCCGTGCCACACCGTCCTCGTTCATCCCTTCCGTCTCGCCGATCGTCTCGTCACCAACGCGGAATGGCTCGACTTCATGCGCGAGGGCGGCTATCGCACCGCCTCGCTGTGGCTCGCCGACGGCTGGACCCTCATCAACCGCGAGGAGTGGCTGGCCCCGCGCTACTGGGAGCAGATCGACGGCGGCTGGCAGCAGATGACGCTCTCAGGCCTGCAGGCAGTAGAGCTCGACGCACCCGTGTGCCATGTCTCCTATTACGAGGCAGACGCGTTCGCTCGCTGGGCCGGCAAGCGGCTCCCCACCGAGTTCGAGTGGGAGGTCGCGGCAGCAGGCGTCCCGGTGACGGGCAACACGCTCGGCGGCCGCGCCCTGCGCCCGCTTCCCGCGCCGCCCGCCCGCAAAGGTGAGCTGCGCCAGATGTTCGGCGACGTGTGGGAATGGA
>CAXMLT010000556.1:0-1582 GCA_964194245.1 uncultured Hyphomicrobium sp. | reverse complement strand
GGAGATGTGTATAAGAGACGGCTTTTCTGCGCCGCATCGCCGCAGATATCTCGCGGGGGGGCGGCTTCCCGCCGCTGCTGCTCGACCCGTTCGATTTCGCGGCGCTCTATATCCGCCGGCAGCAGGAGCTCGCGGCCAAGGCCGCCCCCAAATCCAACTGAGCGCCTCTTAATCGAGCGCCTGCGGCTGTTGGTCAGACTTTCTCGGGTGGGGCCGCAACGCTCGCGGCAAACGAGAGGTAGCGGCGCCACAGCGCCTTCACACCCAGCGTCTCGATGAACGCGCGGTGCTCGGCCTCGGCCTCCGCCGTCAACCGCGAGGGCAAAGGTGCGGGCCGCTGCGCCGCCTTGCGCTTGTGGAACGCGCCGGTCTCGCCGTTGAGCGGCGCCGTGCCCTCCATCGCGAGCCCCAGCGCCGCCTGGCGCACGCCGAGCAGCTCGATGTAGACCTCGGCGAGCAGCACCGAGTCCATCAGCGCGCCATGCTTGGTGCGCTTGGAATTGTCGATGCCGTAGCGTTTGCATAACGCGTCTAGGCTGTTGGGGCCGGCCGGATGCCGCCTCCGCGCGAGTTGCAGCGTGCAGGTTACGCGCTCCATGGTGATCTCGGGACCCGACACACGCGCGAGCTCGGCGTTGAGGAAGCCGATGTCGAAGGCAGCGTTGTGGATGACAAGTCCGTCATCGCCGATGAAGCCGAGGAACTCCTCGGCCACGGCCGAGAACAGCGGCTTGTCCTTCAAGAAATCCGCCGACAGTCCGTGCACGGCGACGGCTTCGGCCGGCACGTCGCGCTCCGGGTTCACGTAGCGATGGAACTCGCGCCCCGTGGGGATGCGGTTCAGAAGCTCCACGCAGGCGATCTCGATGAGGCGGTCGCCGCCCTGCGGGTTGAGGCCGGTGGTTTCGGTGTCGAGCACGATCTCGCGCATGGGATCGTAATTCCAGAGTCGGGGCTTCGTATCAAGCCCAGCAACGCTGATATGCCGTCCCGCGCCACGTGCGCAGCCGCGCGATTATGGCGTCGAGCGAGGCGTTGCTCGCCTCGATGCTGACGCCAGTGTCCACAACGAAATCTGCGCGGCGTCGCTTTTCGGCATCCGGCATCTGACGCGCAAGCAGACTGTCGATCTTCTTCTCGTCGAGATCGGCCCGCTGCAGCAGCCGCTGCCGTTGCACCTTTGCCGGCGCACTGACGACGATCGTCGCATCGACCAGGTCGTTGGCGTTCGTCTCGAACAGCAGCGGGATCTCAAGCACCGCAATGCCGGTTCCGCTTGCCGCCTCACCCTGCAGGAACGCGCGCTCGGAGGCGCGCACCAGCGGATGCACGATTTTCTCAAGCTCGGGGAAACGCCGGGGTGCCGCGAGCAACGCGGCTGACAGCGCGTTGCGGTCAACCTTGCCCTCGCGCGTCGTACCGAGAAACGCCGCCTCGATCAGCGGAACGGCGGTCGTGGCATAGAGCCGGTGTACCTCGGCGTCGGCGTCGAACACGGGCAGGCCTAGCTCGCGTAGATGCGCTGCCGCGGTGGACTTGCCCATTCCGAGCGAGCCGGTGAGTCCGAGGATCAGCATGTGGT
>CAXMLT010000555.1:0-4713 GCA_964194245.1 uncultured Hyphomicrobium sp. | reverse complement strand
GAAGGTGGGGTCGGCGCAGCGCTTACCGAGCATCGCGGTCGCCGGCGGCTTAACCTTCGCTCGGGCACTCGTGCGCACAGGTAATCGGGAACTGGGGAACTGGCGGGCGGGTTATTTTCTGCGCTTGTTTTCGAGGTTGCCGCTCTTAGTTTTGCTGCACCCTGTTTTTGATCGGCTTACCTGCTGCTGCACCACCCCACTGCCCCACCAAAGTGTGGTGGTGCAGCAGGGATGGATGCAGACATTCGGAGGTCAGTTTGCAGCACCTGCTGCACCCTGCTGCACTCCCCGGTGCAGCGGTGCAGCAACCGGCCTCAGGAACTTCTTGTCTAGGCGGTGCTTGTCCTTGGCCACGTACTCTTCAAACAGGCCCGCCGCCTTCCACAGTTTTAGAAGCTGTTGAAGGTGGCAGCCGCCGACCGGGCAGTCGGGGTCGATCTCAAGCGCCTTGCCTATCGGTCGGCCTATCCAGTCGTCAGCCTGCGAGTCGGCCCGCCATTTCCCCTCGCGGGTCGCCTCCTGTGCCCTCTGGCGGGCGTCTGCCGGCAAACCAGCCTCAGGATCGTCCGGCCACTTCCAAGCCCCAGCAACGCCCACGTTGTCGCCGGCGAGGTTGGCCCGCGCGTTTCCGAGCGACACGTCATTCAGCTCGAACCAGCTCGCTTTGGCCGGTGCCTTCATCATGTTGCTCTTGCCATTGTCGAGCCTGAAGTAAGCGCCTCGGTTCTCAGGAAGCACGCGAGCGCTGTTCGCCTCTTCCTTTGTCATTGAGTTGATGACCCGAACAGAGCGAGCGGCGCCGTGCAGCGAGCTAGCGCCACGCATGTCTTCCGCCGTCACTTCGAGCCCGCCCGTCTTCCGGACGTGGTGCAACAGCTCAACAGCCACGCCGGCCTTGCGTGCGATCTCTCGGAAGACGTTGCACACAGCGTGGATCCGAACGTTGTCGTTCTCAGAGATGCCGTGTGACCGGATGAACGGGTCCGCGATAAACACGTCGATCCGCTTTGCCTTCAGCTCGGCGATCAGAGCGTCCCTGACCGGCTCATCGATTGTCAGACCCTGCCGGCTCTCCTTTGCCAGCATGATCTTCGAGTCGTCGCCCGTTCCAACGAACAGCCGCCCCTCGATCTCTTCTCGCTTGATGCCGAAGTGCCTACACGCGGCTTGGATGCGCCGCCTCACCTCGTCGAGCGGGTCTTCTCCGTTCCAATAGTAGACTCGCAGCTGTTCAGCCTTTGGCTCAGTATCTGGTTTCTCAGCCAACAGTCGCCGGCCTGTCACCATTTCGAGCGCTTCGACCAATGCCAGCGAGGTCTTGCCCTTGCCGCCGGGCGAAGCCGTGACGGTCACGAACTCGCGTATATGGTGATGACTTCGCCCGAGCCACTGTCGCGGCTCGATCTTCTCGGCCTCGGTCCACTCGTAAGCTCGAACCTCGAACGCCGGTGGCTCAGTAGACGATTTGCCCGTCTGCGCAGCCCCAGCGCCGCTCGTCGGCTCGCTCCCCTGGTTCTCGTTCGCCGCCGCCTCGAAGATGTCTTCAAACTCAATATCAATCGCCGTCCAGCCCTTTTGCCGAGCACGCCAGACAATTGACGCTGCGGTTTTGACCTTGCCCTTGGCGCGCTTGAGCGAGTCCCACGTCGCATCTTGCATCTCAGGATCGAAGTTATCGGCTGTCTCGCTCCACTCGTCGGCGGCGTCGCGACCGGCTTCGCCGTAGCTCGCTTCCTTGTCGTGCTCCGCGAGATACTTCAGCGCGCTAACAGTCACTTCGAGCGGAGGCGGCACCTCGCGCGCTGTTGTGTCTGTCGCGTCTGTTGGGGCCGCGTCGACGGCACCAGAGAAGCGAACGAAGTCCGGCAGGGGCGCAATCGGCAGGTCGCGCAACAGTCGATAAGGCTTGCCGTCGACTGTGCAGCCAGGTCCGACGACGTACGCGGTCTTGCCGGCTTTGATGTCGATGCACGAGGGATCAGCTCCCGATTTGAACGCCTTGTTCTTGTTCTCGGTCTCACCCTCGAAGAAAATGTGAAAGCCGCCATTGGCTGATCCGTTGGCGAGTGTGTCAGGCGTCTCGTCGAAGCCCATCACAACACTCAGCTCGAATTGCCAGTGCTCGCCCTTGCGAACGTCAACGTCAACGCAGGTGCGCCCGCCGAGCGCTAGGCCGTAGTTGATGACCGGGTAGTCGCGGAACCATCGCTTGATTGTGGGCGCGTGGTTCGTTGCCCTGAGCGTGCCGCCGTTCAGCGGATGCCCCGGAGTCGCGAACTGCGGCTTGCCGCCTCCGTCTTTACTGAAGGCGCGCTTCTCATTCGGCCGCACCGGCAGAATGAGAAAGCCTTTCGACAGGAAGTAGAGCGCGAAGTCGAGCTTGGTCTTCGGTGTCTCGACGACGCGGAGCTGTGGGGGCTTGCGCGGCCCAAGTGCGAACGTCTCGGCGTCGATCTCGGGCTTACCGTTTTGTGCGGTGTCGGTCATTCCCCGTCCCCCTCGTCGAAGTCCCACTCCTGACGGCGGCGCGTTTCAGCTACGCACGCGGGGCAGGAGCAGTTGGGGCCGGGGCCGGTCGGCCAATGTGGGCCGGTGACCATCCACACGGCCTCGTCAAGCGCGTTCCAATTAGGCATGACTGTTCGATCTCCTAAACTGTTGCAGGAGCGATCAGTCGTGTCGTGTTTGGAGTTGCAATTCTCGGCTATTGCCGCTAGATTGCTGGTGCTGATTGACTACGAAAGACCGCTCAAAGTTGAAACCCCCAGCCGTTCACCGGGGGTTTTTTTTATGCGGCTTCACGAGTTTCGGCCCAATGCTCAATAGCGGCAAGATGCCAGCCTATGCGCTTCGGTCCGAGCTTTACCGGTTTCGGAAAAAGTCCTTGGGCCTTCCAATTGTAAATGGTTGAGCGCGATGTGCCGACCATTCGGCACACGTCGCTGATGGTCAGCAGAAGCAGAGGCGCTTCCGACGACCTTCTGTTGCGTTTCATAACCGTTCATCCTTTTTGTTGGGAGCCGTGTATATGGCTTTGCACAACAGGAAAAGTGTGAGGACGGTTCTCCTGTCAATAGCACCGTTCGTCAACACTGGCATTCAGTGTTGACGAAATTGGACCGCAACGCTCGGAAACCCCCGTATTCATTGGCCCAACTTTATTTTCGATTAGACTAGTTTCGCGCTATCTCCCGCCCAGCTCGCCAGAGGTGCGTGAAACGCCCGTGAAATCAGGAGATATAGAAGGGTGTCAATTCGAGCTTGAAATGATTTCGGCGAGTTTAGCGCTCCACGTATCGAGCGCTTCGCGCTTCTCTTTGTCCCAACTGTAATGAATGTAGACCTTGCCGGTGACTGTTCCTTTGGTCGCGCTGACGTGATTTAGCACCAGCGAAATCGAATGCGGATTGACCCCTAATTCTGCCATCCGTGACGCCGCGGTGCGCCGCAGATCGTGCACGCGAAAGTTCTTCAGCCCAATCGCCGGGCGGGCGCGATCAAGTGCCTTCGTAGGCGCGCTGGCATCGACGGGACTATCGCCTTGCGGGTTCGGGAACAGCCACGGACTGTTGCAAGCGATCTCCCGCGCCTCGCTAATGACGCGAAGAGCCAACGGCGACAGCGGCACGCGGTTTGGTTCGCCATTCTTCGTTCGCTCACCCGGGATGACCCATATCGGCGCCGGCCCGCTCAGATCGAACTCGCTCATCGCCGCTTCGGCCACTTCGCCAATGCGCTGTCCCGTAACAAGTGACAGCTTAAGCGTGAGGGCAGTTGCCCGGCGCATGGGAAAATCATCCGCCGAACGTCGCAGCTTTGTCCGTTTCACCGGCGCCCTGTCTAAGGCGCGCCACAGCGTTCGTATCTCGTCATCGGAGAGTACGCGTTCTCGCGGCTTCTCTTTCTTGATCGGCGGCGGCAGCCCGAACAAAGGGTTGCTTGCGATCAGGTCGCGGCCCAGCGCCCAATTCAAAATCGACCGCACCAGCTCGAAGACACGGTTAGGCCGATGCGTCAGTTTCCGCGCTGCCGATTTCCTCTTCGCCCGCGCATCCGGCGCCACAGCTACCGCGTCGAGCATGCGAATGATGTCTCGCTTGGTAAGCTCGGTCGCCTTCATTGAGCCGATCTGAGGCAGTACATGCCGCCGCAACATGGCCTGATCGTCTTCAACGGTGCGCCAGCCCTTGTTGGGTTTCGCGTGCCTCTGGGTCCATTCTTCGACGACATCGGCGAAAGTCGGGGCGTCTTTGCGCTCCTGAATGCCCCCGGCAGGGTCGGCGCCCCGGGAAATGGCCGCTATGGCCTCTAGCGCGCGCGTACGGGCCTCTTCCAAGCTGATGGTGGGATAGGAGCCCAGCGTGCAGCGCCGCCTCCTGCCGTCGCTCTTACGGCGATACCTGAGCGCCCAAGTCTTGACCCCGCTTCGAGTGACGCGGAGCTGAAGACCCGTGACCTTGTCGTCTGCAATATCCTGACGATGTTGCTCGGACCGGAAGGTCGCAACGGTGCGGGCAGTTAGCCGGGCCGGGGTCCCAATGGGGTCCCGTTTTGACGACGTTCGCCGCTCACCAGATGCCACGGGCAAAAACTCGCGCTGGAAAAAGCCTTGAATATCAATAGTCGTTGTCCGAGACGATTCAACGGAGTCCAACAAAATACGTGTGGAAGGTTCTCATAACCTGAAGGTCGCAGGTTCAAATCCTGCCCCCG
>CAXMLT010000554.1:0-4228 GCA_964194245.1 uncultured Hyphomicrobium sp. | reverse complement strand
TGGCGCTCTTCGGCGAGAAGTACGGCGACGAGGTCCGCGTCGTTTCGATGGGCGGGCTTGCCGAAGGCGAGCAAGGAAAACTCGCGGCTGGTGCCAACAAGGCCTGGTCCGTCGAGCTGTGCGGCGGCACGCACGTGACGCGCACCGGCGACATTGGCCTCGTCAAGATCATCGCCGAGAGCGCGAGTGCGTCGGGCGTGCGCCGCATCGAGGCGTTGACCGCTGACGCCGCGCGCGATTACCTCGCCGAGCAGGACGCGCGCCTGCGCGAGGCGGCGTCGCTTCTGCACGTGCGGCCCGAGGACGTCGTTGCCCGCGTCAAGGCGCTGGTCGATGAGAGAAAGCAGCTCGAGCGCCAGCTCAGCGACGCCAAAAAGCAAATCGCGCTCGGGACCGGCTCCGCGGCCGGATCAGGCACCGCTTCCGCTGTAGGCGTCGGCATCAAGACCGTCGGCAAAGTGAAGCTGATTGCGCGCACCGTGCAGGGGCTCAACCCGAAGGACCTGCGTGGCCTCATCGATGACGGCAAGAAGCAGGTCGGCTCCGGCATCGTCGCCATCGTCGGCGTGACCGAGGACGGCAAGGCCGGTCTTGCCGTCGGCGTCACCGACGATCTGACGAAGACATGGAACGCCGTCGATCTCGTGCGCGCCGGCGCGGAGGCGCTCGGCGGCAAGGGCGGCGGCGGACGGCCCGACATGGCGCAGGCGGGCGGCCCCGACGGCTCGCGCGCGGACGCCGCGCTTGCCGCAATCGAGGCGCAGCTCGGCGCCGCTGCGTGACGATCGCGTTTCTCGCGCGCTGACGACAGCGGCTCTGCGTAGGTCGTCGCATCATGTGCAATCGTGCGGCGCGCGCCTCACGATCGCCGCGCATCTGCTATGGTCTAGCTTGCAGCGTCGGCCACGCGCAGTCGCCAGCCCGCGTATTGCCCCCCAACGAAAGGATCGGGATGACCGAAGGCCCTAATTTTGAAGTTTATAGCGACGTAATAATCGTTTTGACGACCGCCGCCGTGCTCGTCCCGCTCGGCAACCGCTTGAAGCTCAGCCCGATCCTCGGCTTCCTTCTTGCCGGAGCGGTGTTGGGGCCGCACGGCCTCGGCGCGCTGAAGGGCTACATCCCGGTCCTACATTGGGTCACCATCTCTGAAGAGAAGGGTCTCGGCGCGATCGCCGAACTGGGGGTCGTCTTCCTTCTCTTCATCATCGGGCTCGAGCTGTCGTTCAAGCGGCTCGTCACCATGCGCCGCCTGGTGTTCGGGCTCGGCACCCTGCAGGTGGCAATCTCGGCCGCCATCATCGGACTGATCGCAAGCCTCTGGGGCGCGCGCCCGGGCGCTTCCGTGCTCATTGGCCTGAGTCTCGCGCTGTCCTCCACCGCGATCGTGATCGAGGTGCTGTCGCGGAAAAATCGTCTGAACACCACGACGGGCCGCACGAGCTTCGCGATCCTGCTGCTGCAGGACCTGGCCGTTGTGCCGCTCCTGTTCCTCGTCACCATCCTCGGCCCCGACAACCAGGGCTCGCTGCTGGGCGGGCTCCTGCAGGCCTTCATCCAGGCGGTGCTCGTGATCGCAGCCATCGTCGTCGTCGGCACCGTGGTGCTGCGTCCGCTATTCCGCCTCGTCGCCTCCGCCGAAAGCACGGAGCTGTTCGTCGCCGCCGCTCTGCTCGTCGCCGTCGGCAGCGGGCTTGCGAGCGCGGCAGCCGGCCTCTCGATGGCGCTCGGGGCTTTCGTTGCGGGGCTTCTGCTGTCGGAGACCGAGTATCACCGCGCCATCGAGGCGACGATCGATCCCTTCAAGGGACTGCTGCTCGGCGTGTTCTTCTTCTCCGTCGGCATGAGCCTCGATCTGGCGCTTCTACTTGCCAATCCGCTGACGATTCTCGCCGGCATCGTCGGCCTCATCCTCATCAAGGGCGGCGTGCTCGTCGGGCTCCTGCGCCTTTTTCGCATACCCTGGCCGCCGACGATCACGACCTCGCTCCTACTGGCACCCGGCGGCGAGTTCGCCTTCATCGTCATCGGGCTCGCGGTATCGAAAAATATCATCGCGCCCGAGAAGGGCGCCATCGTGCTCGCCATCACCTCGTTCTCCATGGCTTGCATCCCCGTGCTCGACTATTTCGGCCGCCGAGGCGCGAACAAACTATCGGCCAAACAGGCGCCGAATTCGGCGCTCATGCTGGCGCCGCCGCAGGAGCAAATCGACGCGATCATCATCGGCTGCGGTCGCGTGGGGCGGCTCGTTTCGGAGATGCTCACCGAGCACAAGGTCAAGCACATCATCGTCGAAAGCGACGCGGGCGTCGTCACCCGCTCTCGCGGAGAGGGGCTGCCGGTTTATTTCGGCGATGCCAAGAGCGGGCCGTTTCTCAAGGCCTGCGGCATCGCGACGGCGAAGGGCGTCGTCATCACGGTGAACAGGCCCGCGGTTGCCGACGCGATCGTCACCAGCCTCAGGGAACAGCGCGATGATATCGTCATCGTCGCGCGCGCGGGTGATGAGAAGCACGCCCGCAAGCTCTATAAGCTCGGCGTGACCGATGCCGTGCCGGAGACGATCGAAGCGAGCCTGCAGTTGAGCGAGGCGGCGCTCGTAGGGCTCGGTGTGCCGACGGGGCCGGTGATCGCCTCGATCCACGAGAAGCGCGATGAGTTCCGCGAGGCCCTGCAGGGCGCCGCCGGGCGCCCCACTAGGGGCTTGCGCGCGAGCCAGATGAAGGCATCAAAGCAGCTCGCCAAAGAGGGTTAATTTCGCTCTCCGGCTGGAAGGGGTGTTTTACCGCGCGCGCTCGATAATTTGCCGCTTTCGCTTGAAACGATAGCGCAGCAGGGGAATCACCGGGCCTGACGGCCCCCAATCCAGATGCCCAATCCAAATGCCCAATCCAAAAGGAATGACAGCGATGCTTTTCGCTTCCCGCGCGCCGCGCCCACGGCAGTCGCACGTCCTTCTCGCCGCCCTTGCGCTAGCTGCGCTTGCCGCGACGCCCGCGCCCGCCGCCAACGTCGAGGTGGGCGTCTTGACGTCGGCTCCATCGACAAGTACGGGCTCGACCTCGGGTTCACGGGAAGCTCCTACATCGTATGGACTGTGCTCGCTCCGTCCTTGGATATTCCTTCCGGCGCACTCGCGGGAAACTACGGCGGGGTCTCCGCCGAGGCGACGGTCGGGTTGGGTGTCGGCACCAACGCGCTCCTTGGCGGCTCGGAAAATTCGATCGCGCTGCAGCCGGTTAGCGTCCAGGCGCAGCAGGGGCTCAACGTGGCAGTCGGCGTCTCGGCGCTGAGCCTGCGCTTCGACGGGCACTACTGAGGCCACCCGCGCTCAAGCGGCCTTTGCCATCGCCACCTTGAGGTTCTGATCGACCTTGTCGAGGAAGCCCGTTGTCGACAGCCATTTCTGGCGGTCGCCGACGAGCAGCGCGAGATCCTTGGTCATGAAGCCCGCTTCGACCGTGTCGACGCAGATGCGCTCGAGCATCGCGGCAAAGCGCCCAAGCTCGGCGTTGTCGTCGAGCTTGGCGCGGTGTGAAAGCCCGCGCGTCCATGCGAAGATCGATGCGATCGCGTTGGTCGAGGTTTCCTTGCCCTTCTGATGCTCGCGGAAGTGGCGCGTCACGGTGCCGTGCGCGGCCTCGGCCTCGACCGTCTTGCCGTCAGGCGTCATCAGCACGCTCGTCATCAGGCCGAGCGAGCCAAACCCCTGGGCAACCGTGTCCGACTGCACGTCGCCATCGTAGTTCTTGAGCGCCCAGAGATAGCCGCCTGCCCACTTCAAGGACGAGGCCACCATGTCGTCGATGAGGCGGTGCTCGTAGGTGAGCTTGCGCTTTTCGAACTCGGGGCGGAACTCTTTGTCGAACACTTCGAGGAACAGATCCTTGAAGCGGCCGTCGTACACCTTGAGGATCGTGTTCTTGGTCGAGAGGTAGACCGGATAGTTGCGGGCAAGCGCATAGTTGAAGCACGCACGCGCGAAGTCGCGGATGGAGTCGTCGAGATTGTACATCGCGAGCGCGATGCCGCTCGAGGGCGACTTGAACACCTCCCGCTCGATCACCTTCCCGTCCTCGCCCGTGAATTTGAGTGTGAGCACGCCCTTGCCGGGAAAGCGGAAGTCGGTGGCGCGGTACTGGTCGCCGTAGGCGTGGCGGCCGATGACGATGGGCTCGGTCCAGCCCGGGACCAGGCGCGGAACGTTGCGGCAGATGATCGGCTC
>CAXMLT010000553.1:0-1829 GCA_964194245.1 uncultured Hyphomicrobium sp. | reverse complement strand
ATGTCCCTGACAAGGGTCTGCGGCGAACTCCTGCCCTTTAGCACGACGTTTCGCGCATACTCACGTTCGGTCAGGATGCCGACGAGCGCAGCCCCATCCATGACGAGCACCGACCCCACATTCTTCTCCGCCATTTTCTTTATGGCCGAATATACGTTTTCACCGGGCCCAACCGAAAAGCAGCCGTGCCCCTTCACTTTCAAGAGTTGGCTGACGACCGTCATCGGGCGTCTCCTTTCCAAGAGCGTTTAAATCCCCGCAATAATTGCTGTCATCCGTCGCGGCCATTAAGTCGGCAGGGCGTTGATCGCTTGGATGACTTCGCGAATGGTGCACCCAGCCTGACCGCGCCAGCGAGCTACCGCCTCTCGGCGCTCAAAGAATTCCAGAGCCCAATATCCCCGGCGCTCATCCGAGGCTGTGGCTGCGAGGAGCGCATGTCGGCGCACCCACTCGGACGGCGCTTTACTAGCGAATGATGATCGGCGCAGAGTTTTCCTGAACTTCATGGCCTGAGTTCCTCCCGGGGGAATTCGGCTATGCGCACAGAGTAACCGGTTCCGCCCCGAGCCTGGCCAACGCGTACCCTCATCATCGGTTCCGTCAATATCGAGATTGGCCTTGCCAATACCGCCGGGGAACTTGATCGAGCGCCGCTACCGAACAAAGTTATCCACAGGCTCACATCAAGTGTATCTGATTGGTTCTCCCTCTGTTTTGAGCTGCGCTCCGCCCGATGCGCGGGCCGGCATCCTCGGCGAGAACAAAAGGCTTAGTGTCTTGTGGGCGGCTCAAGTGAGAGACCCTTCAGTATCACTGCCGCGTCATTCGCCGAGACTAGGTGTAAGTCGATTTCCCGCGTGAGTACTTCGCGGACCGACAGGCCGGTCTCATCGGAAATTTCCTCAACTGACCGCCCTTTGGCAAATGCTTCTTGCACCGAAATGTTGCGCAAGGTTTCGATGAGTTCCATCGGAACTACTCCGTTGTCAGCCCCCTCGAGCGCGCCGTTACCCTGCGGCAGTAAGGGGAGGGAACGACCGACGAAGTGTCTGGTTCCGCACACATCGAAAGCCTATGACTTCCGCTCATGGCCCATCGCAGACGTTGAGACTCGCCTCAGCATTCGTCCGCTGACTGGGGTGAAGCGGACGTGACCCGGTCATCCTTAGATCGTCGCCTTTGACCCTAAGCGGACGTGACCTCCCTGCATGGCGGCTCACCTACGCTACAGCTGCCGAAATGGCGCAGGTCGTCAGCTTCGTGTAAGCAAGTTAGCCGCAAGTAGGCGCTGACGGGGATGCCGGTAAGAGCTCGGATGAAGAAGTTCGCTTCTACTCGCAGCTCTCTTAGCTGGCGTCGTTCTGTTGTGTGGATCGGACGAACTCCGCAATGCCGTTTTAGCGATATTCACCGGCGCCGCAGACGGCAAAGAGAGAACACAGCCCTCTCTACACTTTGCATCGGATGCTTTGTCGCTCCCCGGGTCGTGGCCGGCCCAGGGCGCGCGGCGGAATGAGGCTTACCTTCTTGGTGAAACCGGCCTGACGTGGCGCGCGAACTGCCGCGGCAACAGGGCTGCCCGACTTGCGTCGAATCTTGCTGCGCCCGAACACAAATCTGGCAGGCACTCGTCCATCGCAAACTCTATTTTGATCGATCGCCATGGCCGTCAGGTGGACCAGTCTCGCATCGCTGACCAGACGGGCCTCCCCCAACTATTGGGACGTCATCGCCTTTACGATGATCGTCGCCGTCTTTGTCGTGATCGCCAACGGATCGCGCGGCATGGTCGCCGAGCTGCCGCCGCCCGGTGCCACCACTGTCTC
>CAXMLT010000552.1:0-2687 GCA_964194245.1 uncultured Hyphomicrobium sp. | reverse complement strand
TGCGCATCGGCCGCGGCATCGGCTCGGGCGTCGGCAAGCAGGGCGGCCGCGGCGGCAAGGGCCAGACGGCGCGCACCGGCGTCGCGATCGGCGGGTTCGAGGGCGGTCAGATGCCGCTCCATCGGCGCCTGCCCAAGCGCGGCTTCAACAAGTGGCGCCCGAAGGACTTCAACGAGATCAACATCGGCTCGCTGCAGCAGGCGATCGACGACAAGCGGCTCGACGGCTCAAAGCCCGTGGACGCGGCAGCGCTCGTCGCTGCCGGCCTGCTGCGCCGGGGCAAAGATGGCCTGCGTCTGCTGGGCGGCGGCGAGATCAAGGCCAAGCTTTCGCTCACCGTCGATCACGCCACGGCTTCCGCCAAGGCCGCGATCGAGAAGGCCGGCGGATCGATCAAGCTTATCGCGAAGAAGGTGCTGCCGGCGGACGAGGCCAAGAGGAAGAAGTCTCAGGCCAAGAAGGGAAAATCGGCTAAGAAGGCAACGAGCGGGGCGGACGAGGAATAAGCCGTCCGTGGCCAAGAAAAGCGCGCAATGCGACCGGCATTGCCGCCTGCGGGACGGGCCACCATCTTAGCCGGGCAGACAGCAAGGGGCGAAGCGCGCTAGCACAAGCGCGCCCGCTGGGAGAGAACGAGCCATGGTATCCGCAGCCGAGCAGCTTGCCGCAAATCTGAACTTCGGCGCCTTCGCCAAAGCCGAGGATCTGAAGCGGCGCATCTATTTCACGCTCGGCGCGCTCGTCGTCTACCGCTTCGGCACCTTCATTCCGCTGCCGGGCATCAATCCCACCGCCTTTGCGCAGACGTTCAACGCCAACGCCTCCGGCATCCTCGGCATGTTCAACATGTTCGCTGGCGGCGCGGTGCAGCGCATGGCGATCTTCTCGCTCAATATCATGCCCTACATCTCGGCGTCGATCATCATGCAGCTCATGAGCTCGATGTCGCCGAAGCTCGAGGCCTTGAAGAAGGAAGGCGAGCAGGGCCGCAAGCAGATCAACCAGTACACCCGCTACCTTACCGTCGTGCTCGCTGCATTCCAGGCCTACGGCATCTCCATCGGGCTCGAGAGTTCGCACAGCGCCGTCGGCCCTGTGGTCTTAGACCCCGGCTGGTTCTTCCGCATCACCACTGTGGTCACGCTTGTCGGCGGCACGCTGTTTCTGATGTGGCTCGGCGAGCAAATCACGCAACGCGGCGTTGGCAACGGCATCTCGCTCATCATCTTCGCAGGCATCGTGGCAGGCCTGCCCTCCGCGCTCGTCGGCCTGTTCGAGCTCGCGCGCACCGGCTCGCTGTCGGCGGGCCTGCTCATCGTGCTGCTGGCGGTGATGCTGTTCGTTGTCGGCGCGATCGTCTTCATGGAGCGGGCGCAGCGGCGGCTGTTGATCCAGTACCCCAAGCGCCAGGTCGGCAACCGCATGTTCCAGGGCGACTCTTCGCACCTGCCCTTGAAGCTCAACTCCTCCGGCGTCATCCCGCCGATCTTCGCCTCATCGCTGCTGCTGCTGCCGATCACGGCCGCCCAGTTCACCGCCGGCCAGGGCCCCGACTGGCTCAATACCATCGTCGCCTCGCTCGGGCGCGGCCAGCCGCTGCACATCCTGCTCTACGTGGCGCTGATCGTGTTCTTTGCGTTCTTCTACACGGCCGTGGTGTTCAATCCGAAGGACACTGCCGACAACCTGCGCAAGTACGGCGGCTTCCTACCCGGCATCCGCCCCGGCGAGAAAACGGCCGAGTACATCGACTACGTCCTGACCCGCATTACCGTCGTCGGCGCCATCTACCTCGCGGCCGTTTGCGTCCTGCCCGAGCTTTTGATTTCCTACGCCGCCGTGCCGTTCTACTTTGGTGGCACGTCGCTCCTCATTGCGGTTAGCGTCACGATGGATACAGTGGCTCAGATTCAGAGCCACATGCTTGCCCACCAGTACGAAGGCCTGATCAAGAAAGCTAAGCTCAGAGGCGCTTCAAGAGGACGCAGATGAACCTCATCCTGCTGGGGCCACCCGGAGCAGGCAAAGGAACGCAAGCCGAGGCGATTACCGAAAAGCGCGGTCTCGTTCAACTTTCCACCGGAGAGATGCTGCGTCAGGCCGTGAAGGCCGGAACCCCCATCGGGCGCGAGGCGAGCGCGATTATGGAGGCGGGTGGGCTTGTCCCGGATAAGATCGTCATCCAGATCATCGCCGAGCGGATCGCCGCACCCGACTGCGCCAAGGGGTTCATCCTCGACGGCTTCCCCCGCACTCTGAAGCAGGCCGCCGCGCTCGACGTGTTGCTCGCCAGCCTCGGCAAGCAGATCGACGCCGTCATCGAGATCAAGGTCGACGACAAGGTGCTCATCGACCGCATCTCCGGGCGTTACATGTGCGCCAACTGCGGGGCGAGCTACCATGACACCAACTGCAAGCCGAAGGTCGAGGGCGTGTGCGACCGGTGCGGTTCGAAGGCCTTCGTGCGGCGCGCCGACGACAATGCCGAGACGGTTAAGAACCGGCTCATGGCCTACTATCGGGAGACGGCCCCTTTGATCGGCTACTACTTCGCCAAGGGGAAGCTGCGGACGGTGGACGGAATGGCCGCAATTTCAGAGGTTTCGCGGCAGGTCGACGGCATTTTGGCGGGGGCCTCGGCGCCTTAAAAAAGCCGTTATCCGCCGGTTGACGGCTGGTTATGGCTC
>CAXMLT010000551.1:0-4008 GCA_964194245.1 uncultured Hyphomicrobium sp. | reverse complement strand
ATCGGTGATCTGCCCTCTTCTAGGGAGCTCGGCCGCGCCGGCCCCTCGCGCACGGCGTCAGCCAGAGAGAATTTGAAACAGCCGCGCCTTGAAACGCGCGTTCACCTTCTCGACAGGCTCCACAACGGGAAATCCAAAGTGATTGTCAAGATCGTCCCCGCTCAAACCCATCGGCGGCGCGACGCTCATCTTGCCGTAGTAGAAAATGATGTGTGAGTTGGTTCTGTCGACATCCAGTCCGCGCTGTCTTACGAAGTCGCGCAGAAGTACCTTCGCGCACAGCGCGTCACGCAACATCGAGCGCCGCTTTCCGGCGTCGTGATAGCCAGACCCGCGCTTCACTTCATACGCGGTAGCGGATCTATCGGCTTGACGGTAGACGATCACGTCGACCTGAATTGATCGCTGTCCGCGAGAATACGTTAAATGAGCATCAGCGATGCTTGCAGGGTCCCCCACTGCATTTCCGACCAACGAGTCTGCCATCGTGGAGACGTTGAACGCGTCCTCTCTCCACGCCTGAATGCCGCTCTGTGCTTTGATCGCCTCGAGGATGGCGCGCTCGAGGATGTACCCGTGTCGCTTATACGCTGAGCTCAGCAGGCTCACCATCCGCGAAAAGTGCACGCCGGCGATCGGATCAGGCTCGAATACTGTGTGGTTGAGACTGTCGATCGTCTTCTCGAGTTCCGGTTCGAGGATCGGCAGTATGTCAATCATCAATCACGCAGCGAACAAATCTGGTTCCTGATCGCTTTTTCTTTTGCGCACCGTAGAGGCCCCCTTCGCAGGAGTCAAAGCCGGCGCTGTATCATAGTCGCCGTCGCGCTCAAGCCGTTTCCTGCATGGCGGCACCCACGCAAGTTGCGCTTTGGTCTTTGTGTTCTTCTCCCAGACAAGCCACGCATATCCAGTTGCGGTGGACGCCTTCTTATCGAGGCGCCCTTTGACCATCGGTACGCGTTCAGTGAACTGAGCGAAGCGCGTCGGCGGATTGTGTTTGAAGATGCGCTCATACCTGCCGACGCTTTCGATGAAGACCGTGCGCGTAAGCAGAGCCACACCCACGCGCGCACGAATGAGCGCGACTTCAAGAAAATCCTCGCCCAGCCGAAATGGTGGATTGGTTATGATCCAGTCGACCGCCGGCGGCACGGCCGTGAGCCGCTTGTTGTTCTTGCCGAGGAAATCAGCTACGGCGCCGTATCCATAGTCATGGATATCGGAGGCATAGACCGTATCGAAATACTCCACCAAGACCTTGGCCATGTGACCTGCTCCGCACGCAGGATCAAGGGACGATAGCTTCTTGAGGTCACCCTTTTTCGAGACGACGTGTTCCAAGAGCGCTCGCGTCGCCCACGGTGGTGTCGGAAAGTCATCGAGACTGTCCGCAGCCTCTGCTCGCTGTGCCATGACCGCATGCGACGTGTTCTGTTTCTTGGCCATGCTGGCGCTCCCACAAATCTCGTCGTCAATTCGTAGTTTGATTCGGGCTCAACAGACTGTCGGTCTTGTCGGTGCGTGCGTTCTGTCTTGGGAATAATCTCGACGGTGGCCAGTGGAGACTGGCCAGCTCGCTTGCGTTCACGTTTTGTGCTATAGTCACGATTCGTGAACATGAGCCCCCACAAAGTTGCCGATCTTCGTGTGAAGGAGCTTGAACTTCTTCAGGGAGTTATCGCGCGCTTAGCGACGTACGGCGCGACGCTCAAGAATTACTGCATTACGCTTACGACCGCCGTCGCAGGGTTCGCTCTCACGCTTCACGTTCCAGCTGCAACTCTTCTCGCTTTACTGCCCATCTCGATTTGCGCGCTCCTCGATGCGCAGTACCTACGCAACGAGCGGCGCTTTAGACGGCTCTTCCATGTAGTGCGTGCTGAAGATTGGACCGTGCCCCCCGTGTTCAACATCGGGCTAGACGCAGCACCACAGGAAGCCTATCGCGCGGCATTCGCAAGCTGGTCAATCGCTGGTTTCTACGGGCCGCTCGCAGCCGCAGTTCTCGTCGTCTGCATTCTCACAGGATATACCTATGGCCGCTTACTCTAATCCCCTCGTGCCCGGCTCACCTTTCGCCGGCGCATTCTCTCTGCCAAAGAAGCGCAAGGTTTTCTTTTCCTTCCACTTCGACGACATCATGCGCGTGAACAACGTGCGCCAAGCGTGGAAGATCGATCACCCCAACGCTCCGGAAATGCGGAGTTTCTACGACAGCAGTCTATGGGAAAGTCGCAAGCTCGACGGTCCTGATGCACTCAAGCGGCTCATTCGTGAAGGTGTCAGCAACACGTCCGCAGTGTGCGTGTTGGTTGGCACTGATGCGTGGACTCGCCGCTGGGTCAGGTACGAAATCGCACGAGCGCTTATCGATAACCGCGGTTTGCTGGGCGTCCATCTCAACAACATCAACCATCACGTCACGCGCCTGCCTCATCCACTCGGAGAAAATCCATTCCATTATCTCGGAGTTGCCAAGCTGCAGCCAAATGTATTGCTGCCGGCGAAGTACTATATCTATGAATATACACTCGGCGGCTGGGTGCCGTACCACGACCACACGGATCCAATTTCACTACCGGCCTATCTGGCCGATCCTGGTGTTGGTCGAGTTATGCCTCTTTCGGCCACCCTATCGCTCTACGACTTCGCTCTCCACGATGGTCACAGAAATGTCGGTGCATGGATAGACCATGCTGCTATTGCAGTCGGTCGCTAGCCATCCCCAAGCGCGGGCGCTGCGCCGTCAAGGGCGCCGGCGCGCATCGCGCGCTCCTCGCGCCAGCGGCGGCGAAGCCGCGAACCCCTGACGGCAGCCCTCAAGAATTGCCGGGTCACTGTTTTTCCCCCAGCTTGCGAGTCCAATCCAGGGCCAGAGCGTTTTGATGCGGCGGCATGTGCCACCCGGCCGATGGGCTCCCGTCCGCATGGCCATGCCGGGGGAGTCTACCCGGCTCAGCGCATCGTAAGAAGCGTCGCTAGAACCTGGGACACCGCCCGAAGGCGATCACATGTTCAGGCATCGGCCCGACGAAATCACCCGTTCCCGGTCAGCAGAGCGATAGCGCGGATGATGGCTTCAGTCGGGGCGACGATCACTTGGGAGATGATGTTGAGATCCACGCCCATCTGAGCACCAAGCATTGGGAGAAAGAACAATAGAGTGATCAGGATCATCATCCCGTAAGGCTCGAGTTGGGCCAGCGGATCGGCGAGGAAGTTGGGAAGCAGGCCGACGGCTACCCGGCCGCCGTCAAGCGACGGGAGCGGCAGCATATTGAACACGGCCAGAACCACATTGATGATCAGTGCGTTTTGGAGGTTCTGCGCCACCCATGACCCGACACCCTCCGGCAAATAGGAAGCGATATGAAATAGAAGGGCCGAGAGCGTGGCGAGCGCGATATTCATGCCTGGTCCAGCGGCGGCCACAAGGACCATGTCGCGCCGTGGGTGATTGAGCGCCCGAAAGTTGACGGGCACGGGTTTGGCATATCCGAAAAGAAACGGCGAACGAAGAAGCAGTAGATCGCTGGCATCAGGATCGTGCCGAACGGGTCGATGTGCTTCAGCGGATTGAAGGTTACTCGGCCCAAGCGATAAGCGGTGTCGTCGCCCAACAGATGGGCAACGAAGCCGTGCGCGGCTTCGTGCAGCGTGACGGCAAGGAGAACCGGCAGCACCCATGTCGATGCCGTATAGAGCATCATGAGCAATTGCATATTGTCACTCGCCGTTGGTTAGGCACACTCGATCCTGATCCATGCGACCTGCTGCCGCCTTACTCGCCGCCCAAATTTATCTCAACGCGGGTGAACAAGCCTGCGAATGACGCTGAGGCAATTCCTGGCACCGGCACATGGGTACGGATGTCGCCGTATCCGCTCGAAGCGAGTATCACGAAGCCGAAATTAAATGGCAGCGGGCGCTCTTAAAATTCCTTCACTTTTGGTACCCTTTGGAAAGCTATTTTGCTGGTCTGATCGTCGGCGGCATCTCCATAAG
>CAXMLT010000550.1:0-5379 GCA_964194245.1 uncultured Hyphomicrobium sp. | reverse complement strand
GAATTGATGAATCATACCGATTGCCAGCGGGCGCAACGCTTCGCGATCGCCGATGCCGGGCCATGTGATCAGGCCACCGGTCGCTTCATCGAGCCCAGCAACAAGATTGAGGAGCGTCGATTTTCCGCTTCCCGATGGGCCGACGAGGGCGATCTGATCGCTGGCCTCGACCATGAAGTCCGCGGCCCGAACAGCTTCGACCACGCTCTCCCCGTTACCGAAGCGCCGGCTGACACCCTTTGCCTCAACGAGAACCCGAGTCATCGACGATCCTCCCATCTGCAATCCGGATCACGCGCGAAGCGGCATTCGCCAACGCCGTGCTGTGGGTGGCGACGATTGCGGCGGCTCCCGCATCGCAATGACGCCGCAAGGTCGCCAGCAGATGAGCCTCGGTCTCCGCGTCCACCTCCGCCGTTGGCTCGTCGGCGAGCACGAGTTCCGGGTCGAGCACAAGGGCCACAGCCAACCCGATCCGGGCGGCTTCACCGCCCGAGAGCTCGCCGGGAAGCGCCAGCTTTCTAGCCGAAACGCCCATCGTTTCGAGAAGTCGCATCACCCGGCCGTCGTCCTTCTGGCCGGCGAGGAGTAAGGGCAGGCGGACGTTTTCCTCGGCGGTCAGGTCGGACACGAGGTTGCGGGATTGCATGAGCATGCCGACGTGCCGAGCGCGCCTCTTTGTACGGGCGGTTTCATCCAGCCTGGCGATACGCTCGCCCATCAGTTCAACCTGACCGCCGTCGGGGACGTCCAGACCGGCAAGGCAGGCGAGTAGCGTCGACTTTCCGCTGCCCGACGGGCCAGCGAGCGCCACAAACTCGCCGGGATCAACCGAGAAGCTGATACCCCTTAGCGCTCGGGTCTCATCGTCACGCGCATGGAAGAAGCGATAGAGGTCCTGTGCCGCCACGGTGGCCATCACTGCCACCGGAAGCTCTTGGCCATGAGATCCCACTGGTCGACGTTGTCGGCGCCCGCCGGCGCGGACATGTCGAGGATCGCGAGTTTTCCGCCTTTCCAGAAGTAGTAGCGGTCACTTTCGAGACGGATGGCCTTGTTGGTGACGGGATTGGGGTCGGAGTTCGAGCCGTAGGAGATGAGAATGGCCGCGCCGGCGGGGAGCGTTACGCTGCTTACCTTGGTGACCTTCACCGCGCGCAGCGACTTTTCCAGGTCCGGAACAAGCGTGGCCTTTGCCGCGGCCACATCGGTGGCCGACTGTGCCGGCACCTCGGTCAGCGCGATCCTGCCGTACTTGTCGGCGAATACCGCTCCATCGGGGCGATCTTGCCGCGCCCAGCCCTCCGGAACCTGGATGCTGAAGCCCAACGGCGATGCATAGTTGATAAATAGTTGATTGTCGGGAATGTCGCCGGGAGGGTTGTGTTCCGGCGTCAGTGGCTGCTCAACCGCGGGCAGCGGCTTTTCCACTGCACCGGCGGCATTCGTCTGAGCCATTCCGCCGAATGCGGCGACGCTCGCCAGAACCAAAGCCAGCCTCGATACCTTCGCGTTCATGATCGTCTCCTGTCTTCGTCGGCCTTCGCCGACGGCAGGAGACCGATCGCACAGACCCATTGTCAGGGTTTTGCGGGGTCCATACGGATTCGTAAGGAAACCGCACCGCGCAGGCCGACCGCTCTCAAGCCAGCTCGCGTGCTTCAGCGAAGTGAAGCGAGGAACGGCTCTTGCCCGAGGCGGGACACGCTGACCGCCGACTGAGCACCAAGGGTGGCCTCGAGCTGGTGGCCAAGCGTTGTCCGCTCCCCAATCGTCAGGTCGGACGGCTCGATGCCCGTAAGCCCAAAGAGAAATGGATCTTCGACCTCGGCTGTGATCGATCCGAGCAGAATCGGCGCGGGCGACGTCGGAGAGGAACCTGCCACTGTTCCGCTCGTCCAAAAGCGCAGGACCAGTCGCTTGTGAATGTCGGTCGGCGACTGCCTGGCGAGGACAACGATCGCGGCACGCCCGTCGTGAAGACTTGGCAGCGGCAATTGATCGCTAAAAGGTGTGCGTGACGGCACCAGAACTGCGATCTCTTCGACGAGCGTCGGAAGTGGAAATGCCCGCCATCCCGCAGCCTCCAGAATCGCAAGGAGCTGCGCCGGAGGTATGTCGGTCTGGACTATGAAATGCTCGCCGGTCTCCCCATCAAGCTGAATGCGCTGGGCTGGAAGAGATCGCCAATCCGATTGCAACCAATCCGCGCTGCTCACGAACTTCGATTGCTCTTTTGGGGCGTAGGCAATGCTCCAGCTCGCATAGCTTCGCGCGAGATCAATCGGATAAGCCAGCAGGAACACGAGGCCGAGCCCTATCGCGAACTTCATTGTTGGGATTCGAGGCGCATAGCGATGGAGCAGGAAGCCGATCACCGACACGATGGCGGCGCCGAACAGAAGGCCGGCGGCAACGTCGCTTGGCCAGTGCGCTCGCAAGTAAACGCGAGATATTGCTATCGCACCCGCCAGGCCGACCGCCGACGCGTAGATCGCCAGTCGTGCGCGTGCCGACCGACCATCGGCGAGAATAACTGCGATCAGTCCAAAGATGGTCATCGACAAGGTAGCGTGCCCGCTCGGGAAGCTGAAAGCTTCCGCACCCGCATAGAGGTCGGCCGGCCGCGCCCGATGCAGGGCTGACTTGATGAGTGGCACAAAGACCGTCGCGGAGAGGACCGCAATAAAGACCACGGCGCCCACTCGCCATTGTCGATACGCGGCGAGCATCGCAACAAGAGCCACTGCGAGAGCCGTGAGAACGACGCTGTCGCCCACCATGGTGATCGCCACCATTGCGGCGTCGCCCGGACCATTCCTCAGGGACTGAAGGAAATTGCTGATCGCGTGATCGGCGGCGATGAGTTCCGGCTCGAACAGCAGATTGAGCAGAAGCGCGCCAAATCCGAAGGCCGCCAGAAGCGCGGCGACGCTCCACGCCATCGCGACCACGATCCCGCCGTCATTGATAAGAACGCGGCGGGCGAGGTGGAGCGGACTAGACTGGGTCGACTCCAAGCTTTCGACCGAAACCCGGTGCAGACGGGAAACGCGGGGTCCAAGCCAAACAATTGATAGCTTCAGCAAGTACCAAGCGGCGAGGCCAAGCATCAAAACGATCAGAACCAGCGCGACGAGTCTCGGGTTTCCCGACCCGAACACCGAGATTCCGCGGCCGAGGGCGATGGAGGGGACGATGTGGGCCGCAGACCAGGCGAGAGCCGACACACCGTTAATGGTCGCGAATCGGGCGACGCTCATGCCCATCATGCCCGCGATAACCGGTACGACGGACTTCACGCCCGGAAGGAAGCGGCCGATGAAAATGCTTTTCCCGCCGTGGCGGAGAAAGAATCGCTCGCCATGGTCAATGAGCGCACGGTACCGCGCGAACGGCCAGATACGCTTCAATCGATCCTTGTGGATGTGGCCGATCCAGAAGGAGAGGCCGTCGCCGACGGTGGCGCCCAGGCTGGCCGCAATGAAGCTCGGCCAGAACGACAGTTGACCCATGCCGATCAGCGTTCCGGCTCCGACGAGGACGACGGTGCTCGGCACGAAAAGCCCGACCACGAAAACGGCCTCGCCAGCCGACACGAGAAAGACCACGACAACCGCCACGACCGGATGGGCCCCGATGAAGTCGACGAGGTTGCTCAACAACGCAGTCACGTGGGCGGCACCGGGCCAAAGTCAGGCCGCACGGGAAAGCCTATGGATACGCGGAGGCCCGGGTTGTTGTCTGTGAGGGTGATCGAGGCCCCATGAAGGTCGGAAATTGCCTTGACCAGGCTCAAGCCCAGGCCGGACCCCGGTGTCGTCCGGCTCTTCTCCAGTCGATAGAGCCGCTGGAAGACTTTTTCACGCTCGGCAGGCGGAATGCCGGGTCCGGTATCCGAGACTATGACTTGAGGCCCCCGTTCATTCGTCGACCCGTGGCCTTTGAGTCTGATGAGGGTACCGGCAGGCGAGTGACGTATTGCGTTTTCAATCAAATTGGCGAGCATCTGGAGCAGCAGTTCCCGGTCACCGAAGATGTTGACCGGATGATCTCGGGCCACGGTGAGCGACAGAGCGTGGTCGCGCTCCTGGGCGACCGGCTCATACGCGTCGAACACGGTGTCCAGAATCGAGAGAAGATCAACTTCGGTGAAGCGCGAGCGCTGGGCTCCGGCTTCGATCTGCGTAATCCGGAGAAGGGCGTCGAAGGTGTCGTTGATTTGCTTCGCGTCCGAGAGGGCCTCGGAGAGCCCTGCGATATCGGGTTTGCCCGCGGCCGCGCCTTCGAGCATCGTTTCGATCACTATGTAAAGACGGCTGATCGGTGTCTTGAGGTCGTGTGCTATGTCGGAACTTACCTGACGCATGCCTTCGATGAGGCGCTTGAGACGATCGAGCGCGGCGTTGATCTGAACCGAAAGCTGATCGAGATCATCTTTGGCGCGGGTAATCGGGATTCGCGCGTCGAGCCGACCTTCGCCGATCGCATCCATGGTTCCGGCAATAAGGTCGATCCGCCTCTGCAGCCGCGACGCGAGGAACGCCCCGCCGCCAACTGCGAAACCCAGAACCGCTAGCGTTGCCCAACCGAACGTCGACAGCGCTGTCTCAAGGACCTCGCTAGTCGCCTCGAGACTGGCACCGACCGTGACCCGCAGTTCACCGATTGGCGCCGAATAGACGCGAAACTGAAGGTCATCTTCTGCAATGCCGAGCGTAGGCGCATCCAGTGTCGACCATCCCTCGACCGGCGGCGCTTTGGCGATGTTCCCGGCGAGCGGTGATCCGGTGGAGGACTCGATTAGGTAGACACGATCGTGTCGTGTGCTGGCGCGTGCCATGCGATCGATCGCTGATACAATGATGTCCGTTGTGTCGCCTCTCTCGTACAGTCCCTCGAATCCGGTGAAGGTTTCCAGGATCTGCCGATCGAGACGGCTGCCAAGATCGTCCCTCATCGTCACGTAGGCGGCGACACCTGCCAGGAGAAACGAGCCGATGAAAAGGACCGCAAAGGTCAGCGCCAGCCGAAACGGCGTGCTCTTCAAGAACCTAGCGGGGTGCATGCAGGCTGTAGCCGATGTTACGGACCGTGTGCAGCAAGGGCACGTCGAACGGCTTGTCGATCTTCGCCCGCAGACGGCTGATGTGAGTATCGACAACGCTGGTCTTGGGGTCGAACTGGAAATCCCAGACGCGCTCAAGCAGCATGGTTCGCGTGACCACGCGGCCTTCATTCCGCATCAGAACTTCGAGCAGAGTGAACTCGCGCGGCTGCAAGTCGATAGCCTTGCCTGCCCGCCTGGCAATCCGCCGGATCAGGTCGAGCTCAAGGTCGGCAACTTTCAGGACAGTCTTCTCCGCCTGGACCGGCGGG
>CAXMLT010000549.1:0-7653 GCA_964194245.1 uncultured Hyphomicrobium sp. | reverse complement strand
TTGGCCTTTGCGCGCTGGTAGGTTTCGGCCCAGAGCTGGTCGCGGTCGCGCTCGAGTGCCTTGATGTCGATTTGGCCCGCACGCACCGTGAGGAAGCGTCTGTTGCCTGTGCGGTCTTTTAGGTAGTGCTCGCTGTTGGTCGTTCCGAACAAGACGAACTGCCGGGGCACCGCTTCCGTTGTTCGAGCGTAGGCCGCTCGGGCGCGGTCCACCTGCGCTGTGATCTGAGCCTTGATAGCTTCGATCTCGCGGTTCTGCATTCCGCTCAGCTCGGGGACTTCCTGTATCCACACGCCGCGCGTTCGCTCAATCGTCTCTTTCGGGTCCATACCGAGCTTGAGGCTGTCGGCGTACCAGCCGCCGCCCAGCATCCGAGCCAACGAGCTTTTGCCTGCATCCTGCGGACCCTCAACCACGAGTGCGTAATCGAACTTGCAGCCCGGTTCGAGGATGCGCCGCACAGCTCCCAACAGGAAGACTCGGCCGAAGTGACTGTTGAGATTTGTCGCCTCTGCACCGGCGTAAGTAGCCAGCCACGCGTCGAGCCGTGGCTTGCCGTCCCACTTCAGCTCTTCGAGGTATTCTCGCACCGGGTGATAACGGTTGCGATCTGCGACAACGAAGATCAGCCGCACCATGCTGTCAAACGAGCACCCGAGTCCTAACTCACGCGCCATCGCCCACAAACAGTTGAGCGCCGAGTCATTCAACAGCGTGTGGCCACGCATCCCTTCGACTTCTCGCTCGCCAGAAAACTCGTTGAGCCGCGTGGTCACGCGCAGATGTTCGAGCAGTCGTGCGACGTTCTTGAGTGAGTTCGGGTCGGGCTTCAGGTTGTCGCCTTTGCCGACGCACACCGGCCAGACGAGGGGAGGCCGTGCGGGCACAAGTGGCTTGAAGCCAATCTCGGCAAGCAGCGCCGCAACGTCTTCAAACTCGGCTTCGGGGGTTTTGCAGCCCGGCTGATTTTGGCCCGTCGCGAATGCGTTCTCAACAGTTGCTTCAAGCTCGCCCACTTCAAGAGGGGGCGCGTTCTTGAGGTTCCAGTTGCCCAGTATCTCAAAGGCCGTTTGCTCAGACACGCCGCAGTCTTTCAACAGGCACGCGTTCACGTAGGCGGTGTTGTTGCGCGCCCCCGAGCCCGCGCTCGCGAACGTCTCCGCTCTCCGTTTGGCGCGCTCGACGTTGTGCGGCAAGTCGAGTTCGCACAGCGGCGTGGCGTTGAGCGAGCGATCTTTCTGAAGCGCGTCGCCGATCTTCTCGCGAATGTCTTCCGGAAACTCGGCAACTGCCGTCGTCTTCGTGATGATGTAGCGCGAGCCGTCGATCTGCGAGCCTGGGCAAACCACGTAGCCGGCGCGGCTTTTGATGTCGACCGTTCGGAAGAGCTTCGGCTGTCCGCTCGGCGGTCCTTGGAAATAATAGTGCGAGCCGCCGCTCGGCGTGAGAACAGTGAAGGTCGGCCACGGGCCGCCGAGTTCCATCAGCGCTTCGATTGCCTCCAACTCGCGCTGGTGTTTTGTGTCGAGGTCGATCACGACGTTGTTCGGCAGCGCCACACCGAAGTTGATGCGGGGCTCAATGGCGATCCACCGCTTGAGTTTGTCGGTGTCGCGCGTGGCGCTGTGAATGCCGCCGGCGAGCGGCGTGTGCTTGGCTTCGCACACGTCCGTCTCGTACGGCACCTTGCTGTTCGGCTGAAGGGCGAAAACAGCGAAGCCGCGCTGCTCGACCATGTAGAGAGCCCCCGACAGGGGACTCTCAAAGTCGATTGTGCTTGCGAGAAAGTTCATTCGCCTTCCCCCTCGTCGCAGTCCCACTCGTTACGACGGCGGCGCGTTTCAGCTACGCACGCGGGGCAGGAGCAGTTGGGGCCGGGGCCGGTCGGCCAATGGGGGCCGGTGTATTGCCAGACGAACTCGTCCAGCGCATTCCAATTAGACATGTTTGGTCCTTTAGTTTCTCGTGGGTTTCGACGAGAACCGGACCAGCAACAGGGGGCTTGACAAAAGGGGTCTTGCTGGCCTTAATGGCCGCTGCGAACGAGACCTGTGCTACCCCCGGATTTAGCGATCCGGTTCCATTTCAGACAACTTAGAAACGCCGCGACCTTCGAGGGGGCGCGGCGTTTCGCGTTGTGGAAGCCACTGAACAGTCGAACAATGACCGCGTCAAGCGGAATTGTTGCGGTTAAGCCGGGACTTAACCCTGCTAAGCTCACATTTATTCTGATCGGCGTTAACTCTTTTTGGCCGGTTTTCATAAGAAAAACTTATCGCCGAATTGCGCAATGAGGCTGCGGCAGCATAAACAAATAGAACCGGCTTTCTCATATCCCGTGCGACCGTTTTCGGGATAGATAAAAGCCGGCTTTTCTCTATTCTCAAGCATTGAAAGCCGAAACTCACCGGCCCGAGCTTGAGCCAATAGCCGTACGTTTCTGCCTCGACGCGTATCGTGAAAAGCTCCGCGAACTCGCGCAGCACGCAACGGTCATCGTCTTGCCCTCTGTGTTGGCGTCTGAACCGAGGGACATACTGAACTGATTTATATGAAGAAACAACGTATACGGATTATAGCAACGAAACGTTGCCAACTTAGCAACCGGCGACCCTGATCGTTCCGAGTTAGCAACGCGGCTCAGTCCGAAAGACTCGCAGTCACTTCGAGGTATGCCGCCCACTGCTCCAACGCCGCTTTCTTCTGGTCGGCATATTGGCCGAGGTTATAGGTCTTCGTAACCTTGCCAAAGACGTGCCCTAAGATCAGGTCGATGACGTGCGGCTCGACGCCAAGCGATGCCATACCGGTCGCTGCGCTTCGGCGCACATCATGCAACGTCCACGGCGCGACCTTCGTGCGCTCAGCAACAAGCCCGTCGAGAACCCGCTTCATCTTGCTGAAGCCGCTGATAGGCGTGCTGCCGGTCGTCGTGAACAAAAGGCCGGAACTCGGCAACTCTGCGATGATCTCTCGTGCCTGCACCGGGAGAGGCAGGGGGTTCGGTTTGCCGTTCTTGCTGCGGCCCGCCGGTATCGTCCAAGCGCCGCCGGCCAGCTCACCGCGAGTCATGCCAGAAACTTCGTTGCGTCGTGCTGCGGTCAAGATCAGCAGCCGCACGAACGCGCCGAACGGCGGTTTCAGTTTCTCGGCCGCCCACCAAATGTGCGACAGCTCTTCAGGCGTCAGCACTCGGTCGCGCGACTGTTCGCGGTTGGGGGCCTTAGTGCCGAGCGCTGGCGAGGCTACGATCAGACCGCGCTCCGTGGCCCAACCGAAAAAACGCGTCAGCGCCGCATGAACTCTGTTGGCCAGTATGGGACCGCGCTCGTTAGCCACGTCAACGGCTTCGTTGATCTCCAACTTCGTGATGCTGCTGACTGCTCGCTTCCGCCACAGATCACACGGGGACCCGGGGACGATTGTCCACTCGCACTTGACCGTTCGGTCCTTTCGCGCCTCTCGGTTGACCAGCTTCAAACCCAACCGGTGCGCAGACGTGTGCCAGCTCTTGTTGTGCTCCCTCGCGTAGCTCTCAACGAAACGTTTGGCCTCGTCGACAAAGCCGCCTTCGAGCTGGCCGGTGCGCTCGGCTTCTCTTGCTGCGGCCTTTACTGCTTGCGGGTCTTCACCCTCGCTCACTCTACGGAACGCCGCTGCCGCCTTCGTGCGGGCCTGCTCAGGGCTCATTCCGGGCCATCTACCGATCTTGAGCCGGCGCTGTTGGCCTTCGACGTTCCGGTAGCGATATGCCCACGTCCCCGCGCCGGAATGGTGGAGCACGAACACGAGCCCCTTCAGCCCGCTGTCGGGAACCTCGCGGGCACCGCTGCCGGTCGGCAGTGGAATTTTCTTGAGCGAGCGCGTCGTTAGTTTTGCCATGCCCCTGACCTTGTGATGAACGATCACGCGACCAGCTAGGCGCACACTAGGCACATACTTGAGAGCCGGCAGCAACAGCGAGCCCGAGCGCACGAAGGCCCGTAAATACGATATTTCTCAGCGTTTGTTTATAGTTGCCGCTCGGAGGTTCAGACAGAAAATACTGCGGGAAAAGCTCTAGGCACGTAAATGGCATTCACGAGGTCAGCGGTTCGATCCCGCTCGGCTCCACCAACCATCTCAACAACTTAAGCCGGAAGCGACTTGCGCGAAGTGCGTCCAGTTGCCGATTTGCTGGACGCACGCGACGGGGCTCAGTCTTTTTCGCCTAGGATGGCGAGCGCTTGCTTGAGAAGTCCGATTTGCGTCTCGTACGCCACGCGCCGCACCTCGTTTGTGGGCGCCGGTGTCTGAAGCAAATCGGCAAGCTCCTGCTTAAGTCGGCCGACGCCCCCTTCCCTCGTCGCAAACAAATGAGCCAGCATCAGAGAGGTCATCCCGCTTGCGAGTTGCCAGCCCGCGAACAGCTCCGTGTGCAGGACCTCGATGGCGGCGATGATTTTGTCGCGACCGCTTTCAGTTTGCATACGGAAATTGTGCTTTTCAAAGAAGCCGTGCGTAAGACCAGCCCTGGCTGAGGTCAACAAGGCGCTTGAGATCGACCAGAACCTCGACTGGGCGCACAGCGTTCGTGATGCCGTACAAGCTGATATCAAGCGCGTTGAGGTGCAAGGCAAGCAGACGACCGTGAAAACCAGCGAGGACTATCAACTTTGCGCGGATGAATCAGCCGACTACAAGCAGCGTGGCATGGCCTGTGACAGGTTCATCAGCCTCGGCACGCTCGCGAACCCCGAACTGTTAGCAGCATACCTCGGCCGCGGCTGGATGAGGTATAAAGACAATCAGCCTGGGCTGGCGAGCGCCGATTACGGCAAGGCGATCGAGCTCGACCCCAAGGATGCCTCTGCCTACGGCGGCCGCGGCCGCTCCTATTACGCCAGGGGCGACCACGACCGGGCGATCGCCGATTACAACAAGGCGATCGAGCTCAACCCCAACGATGCCACAACCTACTACAACCGCGGCATCGCCTACGACACCAAGGGCGAGCACGACCGGGCGATTGCCGATTACAACAAGGCGATTGAGCTCAACCCCAAGGATGCCGATGCCTACGACAGCCGCGGCCCCTCCTATTACGCCAGGGGCGACCTGGCGAACGCGCTGCGGGACTTCAACGAGGCCATTCGAATTAACCCCAAATGGGCGCTCCCTCGCGCCAACAGGGCTGAAGGTTTCCGCAGACAGGGCGTGCTCACTGAAGCCCTGGCCGATGCCAACAAGGCGCTCGAGATCGACCAGAACCTCGACTGGGCGCGCAGCGTTCATGATGCCATACGAGCTGATATCCAGCGCCTCGAGGGCGGCCGGCGAGATCGCCCCGCGGACACCGGAATTGATACAACGGGCCGCTAGCAGCACCTGAAGGCAAGTCCGCTCGTCGCCTCCGGAATTGATCGGCATTCCGCCTTATGTGGACCTAAATCGCGTCCTGAGGCGTGGCGAGACAAACTTCTTCGACGACGTCCGCCTCTGGCCCAACGCAGATGTTAGGACTCGCCTCAACATTCGTCCGCTGAGCGGCGTGAAGCGGACGTGCAGCAGACATGCTCGCATCTTCCGAATCTGACCCGAAGCTGAAGTCGGCGTGCAAGTCTATTGCATTCCACGAGCCGCCGCATTTCGGTGCCGACACTCACCCCTTTCTGAGCGCCAAAATTTCACCCAGCGTTAGTTGGAGATTGGACCATCCACGCAGTAACAGGAGGGTCGCCTCAGCGACGATTTTGAATGGAGCACCCCGGATTCTTCGAGCGGGCCGGGCCGTTCTCAGTGGCGGAGATCGCCGCGGCGACCAAAGCCGAGCTAACGCCCGGCGCCGATCCCGACATCGAGATCACCGACGTGCGCGCTCTCACTGACGCCTCTCCGCGCGACCTGTCGTTCCTCGACAATCGCAAATACCTCGGACAGTTGACGGCGACGCGCGCCGCCGCCTGCCTCGTTGCCCCCGCGGCCGTTGCGAGCGTGCCGAAGAGCACCTGCGCCATGTGACGTCGGAGCCCTATCGCGGGTTCGCGCTTGCTCTGAAGCTGTTCTATCCAGATGCCATGCAGCCGAAGGCGGCAAGGGCGGGGGGACGGCGTTCGTCGATCCCACGGGGCAGCTGGAAGAGGGAGCAATCGTGGAGCCTGGCGTCGTCGTCGGGCCGGAGACGCGCATCGGGCGGGGCACGCGCATCGCGGCGGGCGCCGTGATCGGCTACCGCGTCACCATCGGGCGCGATTGCTACATCGGACCGCTCGTCACCCTGGTGCACGCGCTCGTCGGCGACCGCGTGATCGTGCATTCGGGCGCGCGCATTGGCCAAGATGGGTTCGGCTTCGCCATGGGTCCGCGCGGCCATTTGAAGGTGCCGCAGATCGGGCGGGTGATCATTCAGGACGATATCGAAATCGGTGCCAACACCACTATCGACAGGGGTTCACTTAAGGATACGATCATCAATCGGGCACAACGTTATCGTCGGCCGCCATTGTTTGATCGTGGCCCAAACTGGGATCGCGGGATCGACCGAGCTTGGCGAGTTTGTCGTCATGGCCGGCCAGTCGGGTACATCGGGCCACATAAAAATCGGCGCCGGCGCTCAGGTCGCAGGCGCCGGGCGCCCAACCAAGGACATCCCAGCGGGAGCGTGCGTTGGCGGTACTCCCGCACGTCCGATGTGGCAATGGCGGCGGGAGATGGCGATACTGGCACGGATGGCCAAGCGCTACCGCGCTCCTGGGCGTGAGCGGGAAGACGACGAGGCGTGAGCGGGCCGATCTGACTGAGCTGTAGCCAGCGTGATGCTACACCGGAACTCGGATAGAGCGTCGACCTTCGCAATTTCGCAACTCTTCCCCGAACCATTCTCGACACCCATTGACTCGAACATCAACTCGGGCCCGAGCGGGGTAGACGCCCGGTCTCACCCGTGTGTCCAGTGCTGCCTGAACCATTCAACCGTGTGTTTTAAGCCCTCATCGAATGGCGCGGATTTTAGATGCCGGTTGGACATAATCTCCCTCGTCGGCCCGCTGGGATGGAGTTCTCGACCAGCGCTCAGGTTAGATCGACCCACGCACAAGTCGCCAGCCCGAGCTCGTCAGCCAGTGCTTCACCCGGGCAATCCAAGCTCCCGCAGGATTTTGGTGCGAAGCCGCAGAGGGGCGCTCTGCCGTCTGAGTAGTCGGGTGCTTCTCTCGGTGGCATGGCACCGAGGCATAGTGGTGATAGGCACCCTCCCAGTCCGCGGCGATGACCGTCTACGCCTCACCAAGGCTTACCTGGCCTGAGCAGACGAGGCACTGCGCTTGACACCCGAACCGAACGACTTCGCCACGGAGCACGGCCTCGAGATGACGTTGCCGCTGTTGTCGATCGCGCGTCGGCTGCGTTGCTCGCGCTGCGGAGAGCGCAAGGCGCATTGCTGGCCGGAGCCGTACCGCGATCGCTAGTAGTGAGCGGGGAGCGCGGTGCGGCGGTTAGCGGGTGTCGGGTTCCACACAGCGGCTCACGGGCGAAGGGACTATTCCCCTGTTTGCTAGGGCACGCGTTTGCCAGGGTCAATCGCTTTGCACTAGAAACGATCCCATGCAGAAAGAGGATCGCCAGCACTCGATCCGGCTGCCATCGGATCTGAGCGATTTTGTGCAGGAAATGGCC
>CAXMLT010000548.1:0-2265 GCA_964194245.1 uncultured Hyphomicrobium sp. | reverse complement strand
GGAGGTTCGAGTCCTCTTCTGGGCACCAGCGCCAAAAATCACGTCGACGCACCCGCGACTTAGCTCTGGTGGGAAAGCGCGTGTTCTCAAAAGTGGGAAAGATTTGTTCACCGGCGGTGCTCCAAAAGTCCCATCGCATCACCCGCGAGCTTCCTCCTGCGAGCAGCCTTCGTATAGTGCGCGGCTTGCGTCTGCGTCAGCCACCCAAAGATCGCCATCAGCTGATCTTCCGTCGCGCCATTCTCGGCTGCGATCGTCGCGCTCGCCTTGCGCAGTCCGTGCGCCGAGCAATGGGGTAGCCCGGCCTCGTTACACCACTGGCGCATCTTGTTGCCGAACCCGTTCACGGTGAACGGTCGGCCGTGTTCGGTAGCGAGAAACGCGAGGTCTCCGACGGGGCTCGCATCAACCACGCTCTGCAGGATCGGGAGGATCGGGATGTCAACCTTGATCGGCCGGCGTTTGGCATTCTTTGCCTGCGTGAGGTGCAGCCACCCGTTGCGCACATGCTGGCGCCCAAGGCGCACGATGTCGGACCGCCGGGCGCCCGTATAGATCAACAGCCTGCGCCTGCGATCTCCTCAAGGCGATCAGCCAAAACAATGACGCGCGACCTGAGTTCGAGCGGCTTTTGCCAGAACTCGCGGAGTTCCTCGTGCTTGCTCAAATCGTCGAGTTAAGCGAGCTTAACCCTCGCCTCACTGACTGCCGTGCGCTCACTCATCTCGAGCGGATCACGCAGATCCTCGGCACGGTCGGATCGCATCTCAAGGCATTGCGCAACGCACCAGCGCCATACCTTTCGCATGTTAGGGCGACCAGCCCACTCGCGCTTGCCCCCGTGCCCAGCCATGCGCGCTCTCCCCCGCGTCTCCAAAGGTAGACACGCGGCAGCCTGGTGGAGAGACCAGCTTTTCGGGAGCTACCCTAGCCGCGCATCGCGATGCTTCGCCTTGTTCGCACCCGCCCGCAAGACGGTCTTCCGGCTAATCCCATAAAATTGCATTTTGGCCTGTTTCACGGATAACGCCTCGTTTCACAGTGGACGCGGCAGAGAGGCATCGCGGCCTGACAAACGATGTGGAGACTACTCGGCACAGTGTCATCATCTACCCCACGATCCGGAGCGCGGGACGTGGGCCGGCAAGTGCGCAGTTCAGATAGTAGACGTTGCCGCCCGCCCTTTCTTTCGGCCACGGAGCGTCCTTGCCAAAGAGCTGCGGAGCCCGCCGCCGCGCGAAAGTGCTGCGCCGGGGGTCAACAAATCCTATGTCAGACCAACAAAAGATAGCCGATTTGGAAGCCAGGATTGCCGAGCTCGAACGCGCAGCCTCCAAGGCCAGAGTTGAGCTCTTAATGTTGCGGCACGCAGTTATCATTTCGGGCACTTGCTTCATCCAAATTTACGGCGTGTTCGTAGAAACGTCCTTATCGGAAGCTGAACCGCTCGTTCGGAGGAAACTTGAGTGTTTGGCAGAGAACCTAAATGAACTCGTGAGTCTAGATCTGTGCGAGCTGCCGTAAACTCGATGCCAAAGAGCTTGCAGCACCGGCCGGCAAGGACCTCGTGAAGCTTCTGAAGTGAACCCGTATCGGCCTTCGGAGCCAAACGGCTCGCTCATCCGCGACTGGACCCCGTCTACATGGGGTCTACATGGGCGCGCCGGGGAGCTACTCAGTAGACGCCGCCAAGGCTCAGCATGAGGTTGTAGTGCGGCGTGCCGGGTCCCTCGTGGCGATAGCTTCGGGCGCGCTGCGGTGGGGCGTGATCAGGACTCATGACGACCGGCGGCGTCACTGCGCCTGCGTTGGGATCGATGGCGGCGGCAGCGGCTCCCGGCGTGACGGGCGGCGCGCTCTGTTGCGCGTCAACCGATGCGGGGACTGGGCCGCCGATCGCCATGCGGCTCGGCAGCGGTTCGGTAGTGACCACGGTCGTTGTTGGCACCGGTTTGAACAGCAGCTGTTCCGCAGGGGCGCCAGGCACCGCGCCGGCGTTCCAGGGGAGCACCTCCTTCTGCGTCGCTGCGACCTGCGGAGTATCGTCGCGCTTGGCCTGCGTCGTGATGGGAAGCCCGACGCATCGTCCCGATGCTGACGGCGATTGACCGGCCGGACACGTGCCGCACGCCTTCTCGCTGTGCGATTGGATGAGCGTGAGTTGCACGTAGTCGGGCTCGTCGAGTGGCAGCGTCGCGTTGACGCGATCGGTGAACTCTTTCAGCGCGTCCTTGGTGCCGATGCCCCACGAGCCGTCCGTGCGGC
>CAXMLT010000547.1:0-3161 GCA_964194245.1 uncultured Hyphomicrobium sp. | reverse complement strand
CCGATGTGCTGCGTGATGCCGCCGGCCTCGCCCGCGACGACGTTTGTCTGCCGGATGGCGTCGAGGAGCGACGTCTTGCCGTGGTCGACGTGCCCCATGATGGTGACGACAGGGGCGCGGGGCACGAGCATGCCCTCATCGTCCTTCTCGCCGATGAACCCGGTCTCGACGTCGGCTTCGGAGACGCGCTTCGGCGTATGCCCGAACTCCTGAACGATGAGCTCCGCCGTATCGGCGTCGACCACATCGTTGATCTTGTGCATCTCGCCTTCTTTCATCAAGTACTTGATGACGTCGACGGCGCGCTCGGTCATGCGGTTGGCGAGTTCTTGGATGGTGATGACCTCGGGGATCACCACCTCGCGCACGATCTTCTCGCGCGCTTGCGAAATGCCCATCGCCTTGAGCTTCTCGCGCTCGCGCCTACGCTTGAGCGAGGCAAGCGAACGCTCACGCTGCTTCTCGTCGAAGGCGTTGTTGATCGTGAGCTTTACGCGCTCGCGCTTTTCGTCGACCTTCGGTGTCGGAGTGCGGGTGCCGGGCTTGCCTTTCTTGATGCCGCCGCGGCCCTCGTCCTCCTCGGTCGCCTCCACGGCACGGCCGGTGCGCTTGGGAGCTTCGCCCTCCGGCTTGAAGCGGGGCGGACCCGGAATATCGAGCTCGCGCGGCTTGCCGCCTTCGCGCGGCTGCAAAGCCGGATTGAAGGAGGTGCGCGGCTTCGTAGCCGGTGCGCCATCTGTCCGCGGACGCGGCGGACGGCTCTCGGTGCTCGGAGCCGGCGCTGGACGAGCCTCGGCCGTGGCGGGCGCAGGACGCGCCTCGACGGGAGCAGCGACGGCGGCGACCGCCGGCGGGGCGTTCTTGGCCCGCTCAGCCTCGTCGTCGCGCTCCAAATCCTCGCGCACCTTGGCAGCAGCGAGCGCGCGCGCACGCGCATCGCGCTCCTCGGTCGACAGCCCGCGCGCCGCGGCCGCTGGGCTGACCTTCTGCGGAGCTGCGGTCTCGGGCCGCATCGGCGGCTTCTTCTGCGCCACCTCAGGCTCGGGCGTCGCCTCGATCGGCGGAGCCTCGGCCTCCGAGCCGAGCTTCCTGGTTCTGCGCTTCTCGACGACAACCGACTTCGAGCGGCCGTGGCTGAAGTTCTGCCGAACGTGGCCGGACTCGACGGTCCGCTGGAGCGACAGCGGCTTGCGCACGCCTCCGCGGAGGGTCTTGTCGGTGGTGTCCTTCGTTTCCGTCATGCTCTTCCCGCAAAACTCCAAAATTCCACGCACGAAGCCGCGCTCAGCTTGCGCCGAAGCCCGACCGGTAGCGCCTTAGGCGCTCGGCCTCCAGAAGAAACCGCTGTGTGGCTCCGCCCTGTTTGAGGGCAGCATGTACCACATTTGACCGGCCGATGGCCAAGCTCAATTGTTCGATAGTGAGCCAATCAACAATGGGGGCAGCTTTGCCACTATCTCGTTGAATAGCCGCAAACTTACGGTCGAGCTTGCGCTTACCATCCTCGGCCGCATCGGCGCCTTGCAGAAGGGCCGCGGCGCGCCCGCCGCTTATGAGCGTCTCGACCTTTTCGAAGCCTGTCGTAACGAGACCGGCCTTGTTGGCGAGCGACAGCGCTTCGAGCGCACGCTTAACAAATAGTGCTTCGACGGTCTGCGGCAAGTCCGGCGCGACCGTGACCGCGCGCTTAAGGCTCTTGGCGAACGCTCTTGTCTCTGCCGCGGCGGCGACACTCGCCTTGTCGGCCGTCACCCACACGCCGCGGCCGGGAAGCTTGCGCGAAAGATCGGGAACGAGCCTGCCTTCGGGATCGGCTACGAAGCGCAGGAGGTCGGCGGGGTCGCGCTCGACGCGCGTGAGGATGCAGCGGCGCAGCGAGCCTGCCGCCTCCCCATCGTCGTCGCGTTTTTGCTGCCGACCTTCAGCGCCCAATCCGGTCTCCCGACGTCCCGGTACATTTCCGGCTAACCCTGGGGCGCGGCGTCTTTGGCGCCGTCGCCCTCGCCGTCTTTGGCGCCGTCGCCCTCGCCGTCACCTTCCGCAGCCTCCTCGGCCGGCTCCGCTTTCGGCAGCAGGTCCTCGGCCTTGATCCAGCCGGCGAGTACACGCGCCGACATGATCATGTCCTCGGCTTCCTTGCGGCCGATCTCGAAACTCTCGAGCACGCCTTTGTGGCGGACAGGCTCGGCGTCCTTCTCCTTCTTGCGCTCCGTCCACCCGGTGAGGTCGTCGGTGGCGCAATCGGCGAGATCCTCAAGCGTCTTGATGCCGTTCTCGCCGAACGCGACCATCATTGCAGTGGTCACGCCCTGCACCTTGGCCAGATCGTCGGCGACGCCGAGCTCGCGCCGTTTGGCGTCGCGGTCGGCTTCCTGCTTCTCGAGGTAATCGCGCGCGCGCGATTGGATCTCATTGGCCGTGTGCTCGTCGAAGCCCTCGATGTGCGCGATTTCGGAGAGATCGACGAAGGCGACCTCCTCGATCGAGGCGAAGCCCTCGGTGACGAGGAGCTGGGCGATGACCTCGTCCACGTCGAGCGCTTCCATGAGCATGTTCGACCGCTCGGCGAACTCCTTTTGGCGCCGCTCGGACTCCTCCTGCTCGGTCAGGATATCGATATCCCAGCCGGTGAGCTGCGAGGCGAGCCGCACGTTCTGGCCGCGCCGGCCGATGGCAAGCGAAAGCTGGCTTTCGGGAACGACGACCTCGATGCGATTGGTGTCCTCGTCAAGCACGACCTTCGTCACCTCGGCGGGGGCGAGCGCGTTGACGATGAAGCTCGCCGCGTCGGGGTTCCACTGGATGATGTCGACCTTCTCGCCCTGCAGCTCGTTGACAACGGCCTGCACGCGGGAGCCGCGCATGCCGACGCAGGCACCCACGGGATCGATCGAGGAATCCTTGGAGATCACCGCGATCTTGGCGCGTGAGCCCGGATCACGGGCGACCGACTTGATCTCGACGACGCCGTCGTAGATCTCCGGAACCTCCTGAGCAAACAGCTTCGACATGAACTCTGGTCGCGCGCGGGAGAGGAAAATCTGCGGACCGCGCGGCTCGCGGCTCACGTTGTAGATGAAGGCGCGCACGCGGTCGCCGTAGCGCACATTCTCGCGCGGGATCATCTCGTCGCGGCGAATGATGCCTTCCGCGCGGCCGAG
>CAXMLT010000546.1:0-2716 GCA_964194245.1 uncultured Hyphomicrobium sp. | reverse complement strand
CCTTGGCACAGTGCTGGCGCTCGGCATCGTCTTTGCGCATTTCGACGCGTGGCTGGCACTATTTGGCGCGGTGACAGCGGTTGTCCTCTGGTTGCTGCCGCGCTTTGCGCCGTGGTTCTTCGAGCGCGTCGGACAGCGCGTGAGCGAGCCCGAGACCAAGTTCGTAGCGTTTGTTCTCCTTTCGCTCGGCGGATTGGCCAGCATAGCCGGCAGCGAAGCAGTCTTGCCTGCATATCTGGTAGGCATGGCGCTTGCGCCGACGTTCCTCAAAAAGCCGGAGCTTTCCCACCATATGCGCGTCATAGCCTTTTCGATCCTAACGCCCTTCTACTTCCTCAAGGCGGGCTCGCGTAACGGTTCACGCACTGGTGTCGGCTTCAGGCCTCATCCTCGTCTTCCTCGCTGTGAAGATGATCACCAAGTTCGTCGGCATCCTGCCCTTGACGAGATTCTATGAGTTCGATCCACGCGAGGGCATGTACACGACGCTGCTGATGTCGACGGGGCTCACCTTCGGCACTATCTCGGCGCTGTTCGGCCTCACCAACAAGATCATCGATCAGCAGCAATACACGATCCTCGTCGCGGCCGTGATCGGCAGCGCCGTGGTTCCGACCCTGATTGCTCAGCGCTGGTTCATGCCAGAGCACGAGCCGATAGAGGTGCAGGTCCGCGCAGCAGAGGAGGGCTCCGAACATGTTTAGCAAGATCCTTATAGCCAACGATGGATCACTGTGTGCGGGGCGTGCCCTCTCGGCCGCTATTCGAGTCGCCAAACGTTTCGATGCCGAACTGCACATGATCTCGGTCGAGCAGCTGCCGCAGTTCCCCGCGTCAATCGACGAGGTGATCGAAGAGCAGGCGGAAGAGGACCACGTCTTTCAGCCTTTGGTCGCACGTGCAGAAGGACAAGCCAACGCGGAAGGGCTCAAATTGCACGGTCACATCATAATCGGTCACGTCGTGGCGACGATCGTCGACTTCGTCGAGCGTGAGCGATTCGATCTGCTGGTTGTCGGCTTCATGGGCCACTCCGCGGTCTACAATCGCCTTATTGGCAGTACAAGCGACCGTCTCGTCGAGCTCGCCCCTTGTGCGGTGCTTGTCGTCAAGTAGCGTGATCCATCAATCGAGTCTGCTGACGAATCTCGCGCAACCAAACGAGGAGTGGCGGTGGTGGATCATCGCGGGCCGGATGCTGGGGATGTCGATCTGCCTCGCTCGCGTGCTGTGCGCTTTATTGTGCTTGTGGGAGTAGTCAGCCTCTTCGCGGACATGACCTACGAAGGTGCCCGCAGCGTCACAGGGCCCTACCTCGCGCTGCTCGGAGCGAGCGGAACGGTTGTCGGCTTGGTCGCCGGGTTCGGCGAATTGCTCGGCTATGCGCTGCGTCTCGGCTCGGGCTATCTCAGCGACCGCACCGGCCGCTACTGGGCCGTCACGATCGCCGGTTACGCCATCAACCTTTTCGCCGTCCCGCTACTGGCCCTGGCCAACCGCTGGGAGTTCGCGGTCGTGCTGATCCTCGCCGAGCGGGCAGGTCGCGCCATCCGCACGCCGGCTCGCGACGCGATGTTGTCGCATGCCGGAAGTCAAACCGGTCTCGGCTGGGCCTTCGGTTTGCACGAGGCGCTCGACCAAACGGGCGCCGTCTTGGGGCCGCTTATGGTGAGTGCGGTGCTCTACATGCATGGCGGGTATCAGCTTGCCTTTGCGTGCCTGGCCATCCCGGCGATGCTGTCGTTGGCCGTGCTGCTTTCTGCACGGAACTCTTATCCGTACCCGCGCGATTTCGAGCTGACGGAGCCGACACCCGACATTGGTGGGTATCCTCCTCAGTATTGGCTCTACCTTGCGGCCGTTGCTTGTATCGCCGCCGGATACGCTGATTTTTCGCTGATCGCCTTTCATTTCAAAAAGGCAGCGATCGTGTCCGATAGCTCCATTCCCATTCTTTACGCGGTTGCGATGACATCGGACGCCATCGCGGCCCTTCTGCTCGGCCTGTTCTATGATCGCCTGGGTGTCCGCAGCCTGATCCTTGCGACGCTGGCTTCGCTGCTCACGGCTCCGTTCGCTTTTTTCGGCGGGCCGGCGGCTGCCGTCGTGGCCATGGTACTCTGGGGTATCGGAATGGGCGCTCAGGAATCGGTGATGCGCGCGGTCGTTGCCGGTCTCACGCCGCCGGCTCGCCGCGCCACGGCTTACGGCGTGTTCAACGCAATATATGGAGTAGCCTGGTTTGCCGGCAGCGCGCTGCTCGGGGTTCTGTACGACGTCTCCTTGGCGAGCGTCGTGGCAGCCTCCGTTCTGCTCCAAGGCGCGGCATTGCCGGTGCTGTGGTGGCTCGGGCGGCGCCCTTATGCCGTGCCCGATGGGGCGCCTTAGTGCAGCACCTTGATCTTTTCGAGCGTCACCAAGCCGCCGCTCATCAAGGACTCCAATTCGGGAAGGAAGCCTTCGATCTTATCTTCCGCGCCGGCGATTTCGATAACGAGTGGAAGGTCCTACGAAAGGCGCAGGATCTTACCATCTATGCCCTACTTTAATCTTGCCACGAGCTAGGTGTCACGCCAAGGCCAGAGCCTGCCCAGAATGTGCTCTGGGTTACCTTCGCCCTGCCAACCTCATCTGGTTATCCCTGTCGGATTTTGCAAATACCGCCGTAACGCTTCTCGGAGGAGCTCCCGTAAGCGCTGCGCCGACCCCACCTTCC
>CAXMLT010000545.1:0-3101 GCA_964194245.1 uncultured Hyphomicrobium sp. | reverse complement strand
CCCGCCGAACTCCCGCATCCGCTCGACGCCAACGACGAGATCGCGGCACTCGAGCGTATCCAGTATGCGCTGACCGAGGTCGGCGACGGTTCGACCTACGTCTGGCGCCGCTGGCACGGACGGCTGTCGGGCATCGTGCAGCCGACCTCCTCCTTCAAGGATACGGAAGGAAAGGTCTGCCGGCACATGGTCGTCATGCTGACGACCGGCAAGCATACCAAGAAGCAGGAAGGCATCGCCTGCCGGCTGCCGAGCGGCCGTTGGCAACTCGACGGCTGATCGCCGAGGCATTTTAGCCCTCGCGCCCCCTCCGAGGCGCGCAATCCTCACCCTTTTGCCCGCTTCCGCTGGCCATCTGGACCCATTGGGTCTTTTGTGTAGGATGCGCGCCGAAAGCAGGCGGCGAAGGAAACGAGGGACCATGTTGGAGCCGGTGCCGAGCGCAGGGGTTGCGACGGGCAACCTGATGGCTGGCAAGAAGGGCCTCATCATGGGCGTCGCGAACAATCGTTCCATCGCCTGGGGCATCGCAAAGGCCGCCGCCGCCCAGGGCGCCGAGATCGCGCTCACCTATCAGGGCGATGCAATCAAGAAGCGGGTGGGGCCGCTCGCCGCCGAGCTAGGCTCCCAGCTCATCCTGCCCTGCGACGTTAACGACGCGAGTTCCATGGATGCGGTCTTCGCCGAGCTGAAGCGCGCCTGGGGCAAGCTCGACTTCCTCGTGCATGCCATAGCCTTCTCCGACAAGAACGAGCTCGACGGCCGCTACGTCGACACCAGCGAGAAGAACTTCACCCAAACCATGCTGGTGTCCTGCTACTCGTTCACCGCGCTCGCTGCCCGCGCTGAGAAGCTGATGCCGACCGGTGGCTCGATGCTCACACTCACCTACTACGGCGCCGAGAAGGTGATGCCGCACTACAACGTGATGGGCGTCGCCAAGGCCGCGCTCGAGGCGAGCGTCCGCTACCTTGCCGCCGACCTCGGCAAGACCGGCATCCGCGTCAACGCCATCTCGGCCGGCCCGATCAAGACACTTGCGGCCTCCGGCATCGCCGACTTCCGCTATATCCTGAGGTGGAACGAGTACAACTCGCCGCTCCGGCGCACGGTGACCATCGAGGAGGTCGGCGCCGCCGGCCTCTATCTGTTGTCGGACCTGTCGCGGGGCGTGACCGGCGAGGTGCACCACGTCGACGCCGGCTACCACGTCCAGGGCATGAAGAACGAGGACGCGCCCGACATTTCCGTGGTGAAAGGCGAGGATGCGTGAGGCCCGCTCACGCTGCCTGAAGCGATGCGCCCGGACGTAACGATCTACTTTATCCGCCACGGCGAGACCGAGTGGAACGCCGAGGCCCGCTATCAAGGCCAGGCCGATATCCCCATGAACGCGCGGGGGCGTGCGCAGGCAAAGCGCAACGGGGAGTCGCTGCGCCCGCTGCTACCCGCGATCGCCGCCGCCGACTATGTCGCGAGCCCGCTCGCCCGCGCGCGTGAGACCATGCAGATCGTGCGCGGCGTGCTCGGCCTCATGCCCGACGATTTCCGCACCGACGACCGCCTGAAGGAGGCCCACTACGGCGACTGGCAGGGGACGCTCGCGGCCGATCTACCGCGCGTTGACGCGCAAGGCTTGGAGGAGCGCACGCGCGATCCCTTCCGCTGGCGCCCCCAGGGCGGCGAAAGCTACGAGGACCTGATGGCGCGGGCGGTGCCCTGGCTGTGGGGCATCGAGCGCGACACGGTCGTCGTCTCGCACGGCGGCGTGAGCCGGGTGCTGCGCGGGCACATCCTCGGCCTCGATCTGAGATCAGTGCCACTGCTGGATGTGCCGCAGGACCGGGTGCTCGTGCTGCGCCACGACGCGATCGATTGGTTGTAGGGCCGCTAAGCAAGAAGAGCCGGAGCAGCGGCTGCTCCGGCTCTCCCCGTCTAGTCGATCAGCCGCTCGATGCCGGTTGCTCAAGCCGACAAGGAGCTGCCTTCATGTTCGGGCGCGACCGCAAGCAGCCGTCCCGCGACGCTTTATGACGCTTTGCGACCCGCGACGGCGGCGATAAGCCATAACGCTCAGAAACGTTGCTCCGAACCTGTGGTCCCGGGCACAAGGCCTGTCGGCGACCGGCGATTCTCCGCCAAGCGGCGGTGTTGCATGGGAGCTGGCGCATCGAACGATGCGGGCTCCCGCGTGCTGTCTCCTTGCAAACCCGTCGCGTTTCGCGACGCGATACTGAGGCCAGATAAACTGCGTCGCCGAGCCTTGTCACGGGCTTTGCCGCGGCTGCCTCTTGCGAGCGTGCGCGTGCGCTCCTAGAACTGGCGCAACGGCCACGGTCGAATCCGACGCCAGGTTGCACGAGCTACCCGGCGGCCCTCCCAGAACCCTGATTTCCCTTCCGCTGGAACGCGATGTCTCACAACACCTTCGGTCATCTTTTTCGCGTGACGACCTGGGGTGAGAGCCACGGGCCGGCGATCGGGTGCGTCGTCGACGGCTGCCCGCCGGGGTTGCCGCTCCAGGCCATCGAGCTGCAGAAGTTCCTCGACAAGCGCCGCCCGGGCCAGTCGCGATTCACCACCCAGCGCCAGGAGCCCGACGCGGTCGAGATCCTCTCCGGCGTGTTCGAGGACAAGGCCGGCCGCCAGGTCACGACAGGCGCGCCGATCTCGCTTCAGATCCGCAACGTCGACCAGCGCTCGAAGGACTACGGCGACATCAAGGACAAGTTCCGCCCCGGCCACGCCGACTACACCTACTGGGCCAAGTACGGCATCCACGACTACCGCGGCGGCGGGCGCTCCTCCGCGCGCGAGACGGCGATGCGCGTTGCCGCCGGGGCCGTCGCCCGCAAAGTCATCCCCAACGTCACGATCCGCGGCGCGCTGGTGCAGATCGGCCGGCACCGGATCGACCGGTCGCGCTGGAATTGGGAGGAGATCGGCAACAATCCGTTCTTCTCCCCGGACGCCGGTATCGTCGAGACATGGACGAATTACCTGGACGAGGTGCGCAAGGCCGGCTCGTCCGTGGGCGCGGCGATCGAGGTCGTGGCCGAGGGCGCGCCTGCCGGATGGGGCGCGCCGATCTACGGCAAGCT
>CAXMLT010000544.1:0-3628 GCA_964194245.1 uncultured Hyphomicrobium sp. | reverse complement strand
AGATAGCAGGTGCCCCCGGGGGGAGGAAGGGGCGCGGCGGCGCAGGCGCCCCGGTCGGCCCGCAATGCCGTCGGGCCGCGGCAGCGGCCCTGGGCCGTTGAGGTCGAGTAGGGAGACGGCTGATTGACTGCGGCAAGTCATCGGCTGGTGATCGGCTCAATTCAGGCTACCATTTGACCCGCTCAATCTCGCTGGGGCTCGCAATGGTCGAGTTGCGCTTCGAAACGGACGTTGGCGCCAGCGCGGACGACGTGTTCTCGCTTCTCGCCGATCTCCGCGGTTACGATCCATGGCTTCCGAGGTCGTCGGCATTTCATGGCACGAGTACGATCTCCGACGGGCCAATCGGGGTTGGCACGACGTATGTCGAACCAGGGCCTCTCCACAAGCCCTTCGTGCAAGGCACCGTTCACCTCTTCGGGTACGCCGTGAAAACGTAGTCCTTCGCCTGCACTATCGTGTGGCACGCGAACCCGCACTTGGCGTCGTTCGCCTGCGGCGGCTGGTCAGCTTCGGTGGCGGGCGTGAACGTGTCGGACGCGGCGTCATAGTTGAACGCGGCCCATCCCCATCCGCCGCTATCCGCAAACCTCTTGCTATCCCTCTCCATGAAGTCGACGTTTTCCAGGGTGCCCGGCACTGCCGTCGTCGGATCGGGCGCCTCCGCACTCTTGTCCGGCTTCCAATGGATCTTCGCCATCTTGGAGCCGTCGGGGAAAGGCTTGCCGTTGCCGGGAATACCGGCCCGATAGGCGTCGATCATCGTAGGATTGGCGAGGATCAAAGCGAACGCGTGCTCGGTCTTACTGACGGAGACAGATTGCCAGTCCTCGTATCCCTTGAACTCGGAGAACGCGAGCCCGCCCGGCACTTGCACAGTGTACTTGTCCTGCGCGGAGATGGCGCTGCCGCCCAAGACGGCGAGCACTCCCGGAATGGTCACTATCAGCCAGGATGGAATTCTCGTCATGGCGCACTCCTCTGCTGGCGTTTGCGAGTAAGTTCACGCAGCACATTATCCATGCGAAATCGGCCGAAGTGAATACGGCACTCACCAATAACTGCTTCGGGTCACTAGCAGTTGCGATCCGACCAAAGCGGCACCCCGCGCACTACTCATCCCGCCAGCCGCGCACCGTCGCAGCGCTTCTGAGCCAGCAGCTCTCTCTCACCGTCTCGCGATCAGCGCCTTCGCCTTTTCCAGCGCCATGAAGCTGTTGGAGGCGACGGAGATGCGATTGCGCCGCAGGAATCCGTGCCGGTGCAGGGCCTCGCGCGGCTGCGGCTGCAGGCCCGAGATGATGATGCGGCAGCCGTGCCGGGCCGCGTCCTGCGCAAGCTGCTCGAGCGTATCGATGCCGGTCGAATCGACGAGGGGCACCTCGCGCATGCGCAGGATGATGACGGCGGGCCAGTCCCCAAGCTGGCGCAGCGCAACGTCGAGCCGGCTCGAGGCGCCGAAGAAGAGCGGCCCGCGCAGCTCCGCGACGCGCACGCCCTCGGGCAGCTTCTCGGCGAGGATCGCTGAGCGCGGCAGCGTGCCGTCGACCGCATCATCGAGGAGACCGGGGCCTGCGCCGAGCTGCACGCCCGGCATCTCGGCCATCCGGTGCATGAACAGCATGGACGCGAGCACGACGCCGACCGCAATCGCCACGCCGAGGCCGACGAACACTGTCAGCAGCAGCGTCGCGGAGAGCACCACGCGATCGTCCCACGGTGCGCGCATCAGAAAGCGCGATACGTGGCCGATATCGAGGAGCCGCCACGCCGTGGAGAGCAGCACCGCCGCCAGGCATGGCAGCGCGAGGTAGCCCGCGAGCGGGGCAAAGAACAGCATGAACAGCAGGATGAAGAGAGCGTGCAGAATACCCGCGACCGGCGAGCGTGCGCCGGCCGCGATGTTGGTGCCGGTGCGGGCGATGACGCCCGTCGCCGGCAGGCCCTGGAACAGCGGCGAGGCGAGGTTGGCAGCGCCCTGCGCTACGATCTCCATATTCGAGCGGTGACGGGTGCCGGCCATGGCATCGGCTGCGACCGCGGACAGGAGCGACTCGACGCCAATGAGGAAGGCGATGGTGAACGTCGAGGGCATCACGTCCTTGACGGTACCCCACGACAGGTCGGGAAGCACCGGCATCGGCAGCGAGCGCGGAATGCCGCCGAAGCGCGATCCGATGGTCTCGACGGGAAGCCCGAACACCCACACGGCAGCCGAGGCGCCGACGACCGCCACCAGGAGCGCGGGCCAGCGCGGACGCCAGTAGCGCAAGCCGGCGATGGCGAGCAGCGCGCCCATTCCAATGAGGAACGACCAGAAGTTGAATGTCCCGCGCAGCTCAAAGAGCGCTTCGAGCCGCTTGAAGAACTCCGACGGCACATCGCCGACGAGCCCGAAGAAGTCCTTGAGCTGGCCCAGCGCAATGACGACGCCGATGCCGCTGGTGAAGCCGATGATGACGGGGCCGGGAATGTACTTGATGTAGGTCCCGAGCTTGAGCAACCCCGCAACGAGGAGAATGGCGCCGCAAGGAATGTCGCCGTCGCGAGCCCCTCGGGGCCATGCTGCGCGACGACCTGGGCAACGATGACGATGAAGGCCGCAGCCGGCCCGCCAACCTGAAAGCGGCTGCCGCCCAGCGCCGAGATCAGGAAGCCGGCGACGACGGCGGTGATAAGGCCTTTGTCCGGGGTGACACCGGCGCCGATGGCGATCGCCATGGAGAGCGGCAGCGCAAGAATGGCAACGGTGACACCAGCGATCGCGTCGTGGCGAAAGTCGTCGAGGCTGTAGCCGCGGCGCAGGGCCGTGACGAGCTTCGGCGTGAACAGCTGGCGGTACGTTGCCCAGTCGTAGCGGCGGACGCGCTCGAGAATGGCGTCGAGTGGTCCGAAACCGCGCGTCTCATGCATAAGGGATTGCCGTCAGCGTCATAGGCTTCCTTATCCACCATCGAAATGATTGGGTGGACCGCAACCTACGCGCGTCGTCGTGGCTGTGGAAGGCGGGCTGTTGCCGCGCACACATACTTTCTCCGCCCGACGCCCCATATCTCCCTCATCTACCAACCGCATTCCTTGCGTGGAAGGAGGCCACCATGATCACGTCGACCAAGTGCGCAGTGGTACTCGCAGCAGCAGCGCTCACCATTCCTCTTCTCACGGCTAGCGCGGCCGAAGCCCTCCGCGGCGTCAAGCCCTATTACTCGGAGACGTACGAGACCAAGGGCCCGGCGCGCGGCTACAAAGGGTTCCTCTTCCCCGACTACTACTGCTCCTACAAGCGCTACCCCAACCGCGTGTGCAGCAGCGACGCGGGAGGCCGGGAACGGTGCCGCGTCAGCGGGTGGCGGCTGGAGCAGACCTGTCAGTGATCGCTCCGCTCGCCCCCGTGTCATCCCGGGCGAGCGAGGTGCGCCGAGCGAGACTCGGGACCCAACGCAAGGATCCGTGAGGAGCCCAGCGGGCGAACTCGACACTGGGTCCCGGATCGCCGCTTATTTCGTTCGCGGCGTCCGGGATGACAGAGGATAGCGCCGTTCGCTCTGCACAAAACTAATCCCCGCCCCTCCGCGCTCCCCATACTCCCCGCAACCCTGTCCACGAGGGACGCGGCAAGCTTGAGCGT
>CAXMLT010000543.1:0-5737 GCA_964194245.1 uncultured Hyphomicrobium sp. | reverse complement strand
GCCCTGCGTAGTACATGAGCTGCGCGGCCCGGCTGACGAGGTCGGCGATGGCGAGCACGGTCAAGTCGGCGAAGGCGATGTGGCTGATCTCGCGCGCGAATACCCCGGCGATCTCGCGCATGGTGAGCCGCCGCAGCAGGCCCTCGGTGACGGCGATCGCCGAGTTTTGCGGTGTGCCGGCGGAGAACGCGGTCAGCATCATGCTCGGCACGACAAAAAGGCGTGGAGGCCGAGGAAGCGCGGCGCGGCGGGCGAGATTCTCGGCCAGCAGCTCGACCTGCTTCAGGGTGGCGGACGTCTGGGGCCGAGCGCCATAGAGGCGCATCAAGGTCTGAGGTGGGAGCCTCAGAGCAAGCGCAACGATGCCGGCAACTGCAACGACGGCGAGGAGAAGGCTCCACGCGCCGATGAGCGGCCAGGTTGCCGCAAGGAGCAGCGCGGCGAACGCCGCCAGCAGCACCCCGGCCTGCCAGAGGTTGGCAACATCGTGTGGCGCAAGCGCCGGCAGCTTCAGGTTACGAACCGTTGCGAAAGACATGATAGCTTTCGTGCCCTTCTTGCCTTTCTTGGTTTTCTAGCTCCCTGGCGAACAACGCGGCCGCATGGACTCTTCGATCGCCTTCCTCATCTTCGCCGCCACCATGTGGGCTGCTTGGCGCCGGGACCCGCGCGTCGCGGTGTTCCTGTTGGCGTTGGGCATGCTGTTCTCGCTCGCAATCTACCTCCACCACGCGACCGACGTCCTGCCTTTGTCATTCTAGGCGATCCGAGAGCCCGCGCAGAGCTGCCAATGACCCCCGCCAACGCCATGAAGCTCAACGCGGTCGCACTCTATGCGATCTCCGCGGTGTTGCTTGTCGCATTTTATTTCCAGTTTGCACTGGGCGAGCTGCCCTGTCCGCTGTGCCTCCTGCAGCGGGTCGCTTTCACGGCGCTTGCGGTCGGTCCGATCTTGACCTTGCGTCACGGCCCCCGCCCCGGACAATACGGGCTCATCGTCTTGGCGGCGTTGCTTGGCGCGGCCATCGCCTCGCGCCAAGTGCTTCTGCATATCATGCCGGGCGATGCGGGCTACGGCTCGGCGCTGCTCGGCTACCACTTTTATACCTGGGCGTTTTTCGGCTTTGTTGCGGCGATCGCGGCGAGCACCGCGATGCTGCTGTTTCAAAGTCAGTTCGAGGGTGACGCGCCGCGGCCTCGCCCGTTCGAGACCGCGGCCGTTTGGCTGATTTTCGCCGTCACGCTCGCCAACGCGGCGAGCGCGCTCCTGGAGTGCGGGTTCGCGTGGTGTCCGGACACGCCCGTGCACTACGAGCTGCTCTACAAGCCGGCTTGAGCGGCAGGCTTGCGCTCAGAACCTGGCGAGGACGGCGTCGTCGACGGGCTTTAAGTGCTTCGTGGATGCGGCAAGGATTGCCGGCACGATCTTCTGTGCGTCATCGACGACGGTGAAGCTCACCTCGAGCCCCGGGCGGATGAAGGTATCGGCCTTCATGTGCGTGAGGAGCGAGAGGAACGGGTTCCAGAAGCCGTCGATGTTGGCGACGACGACGGGCTTTGTGTGCCGGCCGAGCTGCACCCAGGTGAGCTGCTCGACGAGCTCCTCGAGCGTGCCGACGCCGCCGGGCAGCGCCACAAACGCGTCCGAACGCTCAAACATGATGCGTTTGCGCTCGTGCATGTCCTCGGTGATGATCAGCTCGTCGGCATCACGGATCATCTGCTCCTTCTCGGTGAGGAAGCTCGGGATGATGCCGGTGACCTGACCGCCGTGATCGAGCGTCGCGCGTGCCACCTCGCCCATCAGGCCGAGGCTGCCGCCGCCGTAGACGAGGCCGATGTGGTGCGCGGCGAACTCCGCGCCGAGCGTGCGTGCGGCCGCCGTGTAGGCTGGATTTTTGCCGAGGCCGGAGCCGCAGTAGACGCAGACGCTGCGTACGCCGGGTGGCGGTGCTCTCTCCGCAGCTTTGGTCTCCCCAAGTCGTTTCTTGCTCATTGATACTTCCAAGTTGGTCCTCAAAATTCCGCCTGCCGGGGGGTGTATATGGGTACGGTATCGTCCCGGCGACAGCTCATCGTAGGGCCGGCTGCCGCTCAAAATTGGGCACGGCCTCGAAAGGCTCAATCGAGCGCGCCGGGACGGCCGTGCGCCGCCATAACCGCCTCGCCGTTATCCCCTTTTTGGGTGTCACATTGGCGGCATGGTGCAGTTGTGCTTAATGTGGATGTGAACATCACGTTATATCGCATAAAAGCGACTTAAGTGATGGAAATAGCCAACATAACTTGAGTCGGCCGGGGAGCAGAAACGAGAATGACGGGCCCGCGTTCCGCGTTCGTGCTGACGGCCATGCTGGCGGCGCAGAGCTGCTTTGGAGACCCTGCGCTCGCGCAGGCGGGCGAGCCGCCCGCGCGGCCGCTCGTGGTGGCGGATGAGCAGCCCGCACCCGCTTCCGATGCGAGCCTGCGCAAGCGGGCGGAGGATCTCGCGCGCGCGGCCTCCGAGCGCTTCTCCGAGATTATGGCGGGCGGTCGCAAGGCCCAAGAGCAAGTCGCGCAAAGCACGGCGCCACCGCCTGCTGGCGCTCCGCGAGAGACGGGTGCGATCGACTTCGCGCCCGTGTGGGGATGGCTCGCGCGCTCGGCGAAGGACTACAACGAGGTCATCGTCGCCAAGCTCAAGAATCCATCGGGCGACGTCGTCATTCTGGCGCCGCAGGGCACTGTCGTCGCTCAGAAGGATGCGCTGCCCCAGGTGCCGCAGCCAAAGTCGTCCGAATTGCCGGAGGCGAAGACGTCGGAGTCGCAGGCAGGCTGGAGCTGGGGTGCGGTCGAGGAGAGGGTGCGCGACTGGCTGGCGCGCGCCAACCGCTCATACCGCAACGAGATCGTGAAGAAGCTCAAGCAGCCGGGATCTGAGGAACCGCAGTGGCCGCCGGCCGAGGTGGTGCCGCAGGCACCCACGCCGGCCGACGTGGCCGCTGAGGCCGAAGCCGAGCAGCACGCGGCCGACGTACGGCGCGAGGCCGAGGAGGCAGAGGCGCAGCACAAGGCCGATGACGCCAACCGCGTCGCGGACGAAGAAGAGGCCGAGCGCAAGGCTGACCTCAAGGCAAAGCGCGTGGCGGACGAGGTTGCGGCGAAGAGCAAGGCTGACGCCGAGGCAAAGCGCCTGGCCGATGAGGCCGACGCAAAACGTAAGACTGGCGAGGCTGAAGCCAAACGCAAAGCCGATGCGGAGGCGAAACGTCTTGCCGACGAGTCAGAGGCAAAGCGCAAGGCTGACGCTGAAGCCAAGCGCATAGCCGAAGAGACAGAAGCCAAACGCAAGGCTGAGGAAAAGCGTCTGGCTGACCAGGCAGAAGCAAAGCGCAAGGCGGACGCAGAGGCTAAGCAGAAAGCAGACGCGGAGGCAAAGCGCGCCGCGGACGAGGCAGAGGCGAAACGCAAGGCGGTAGCCGAGGCAAAGCAGAAAGCAGGCGCAGAATCCAAACGTCTGGCCGACGAGGCTGAAGCGAAACGCAAGGCCGAAGCTGAGGCCAAGCTCACGGCCGACGCTGAGACGGCCCGGCGCCTCAAGGAGGAGTCCGACACGGAGCGCAAGGCGGTCGCGGAGTCCGAGGCGACGCGGCTAGCGACGGAAGCCGAAGCCAGACGTGCCGCCGCGGCGGGCGTCAAGCCGGCGCACGAGAATTCGAGCGTGGCCGTGGCGCGACCGCGCTCGCCCGTGAAGCCGCCGGCCGTGGCCGACCAGGACCGCAAGGCGCGCAAGGAAGTCTTCGTGGCGGAGCCGGCTCCGCCCAAGATCGGCAAGAAGAAGCGGCGCGTCGTTGCTTACGAGGCGCGTCCGAAGAAACACAAGCTGGGCCAGCTCGCCGCTCACAAGCACGGACGCAAGCACACGTACGTCATCGTCGAGACCCGAGCGCCCAAGCGCATCGTCTACGCCTACCGCCAGAAGCCGCACGCCGCGCCGCCGGGAGCCCGGGTGCGCAACAAGTCATGCGCGTGCCCTCACGCCTATCGCGCGCCCGAACCGAAACCGCATCACGTGCACAGGCACGCCGTGCGCCGCGCCTGCGCGGCACCACGCCATGTGTGGCGCTCGTGCCGCGGATAACGCGTATTTCGAGCGAGTGCGGTGATGGCCACTGCAATGGCCGGCATCGGAGCCTTATTTTCCACCGTCCGCGTGTCTATATCTCGCCTGAGCGGCACTGGATGCCCGCTCCCCTAGCCACGCCGTCGTCGCGCCATTAGCATCGGCGCCCTGAGGCGGCGCGGCGCAGGTTCGCTAAGGTCGCGCGAAGTCCGGCTTTCGCTGGGTGCCGTCCCTCAAACAGCAGGTCTCATGAGCTTTCCTCCCGCGATCCCGGCCGCCCCGACCGACGAGCGCGAGGAGGACTATTTGGCGGCGCGCACGAGCCACGGGGCTCTGTTCGGCGGACTGCTGCCTTACGTGTGGCCAGAGCGCCGGCCCGACCTGAAAGTGCGCGTCGTCATCGCGTTTGCCGTGCTGCTGATCGCCAAGCTCGTCACCGTGGGGGTGCCGGTCCTTTACAAGGACGCGACCGACCGTCTGACCGCAAGCGGCGCCCACGCCGTCACTCTGGGTCAGGGGCTTGCCATCGGCATCGCCATGCTGATCTTCGCCTACGGCACGGGTCGCGTGCTGACGATGGTGCTGACGCAGATCCGGGACGTCATCTTCACCGAGGTCAGTCAGAACGCGGTGCGTGAGCTCAACAACCGCACCTTTGCTCACCTGCACCGGCTCTCCCTGCGCTTCCATCTGGAGCGGCGCACGGGCGGGCTCTCGCGAGTCATCGAGCGGGCGACGCGCGGAGTGGAGCTCATCATCCGCATGGGCATCCTCAACGTGCTGCCGACCGCGCTCGAGCTCCTGCTCGTCGTCGGCATGCTGCTTTACTATTTCGACTGGCGCTATGTGGCGATCATGCTGGCGACGGTCGCCGTCTACATGTGGTTCACGTTCGCAGCGAGCGAGCGGCGCATCGCGATCCGGCGCGAGATGAACGACAGCGACACGGACGCCAACACAAAGGCGATCGACAGTCTGTTGAACTTCGAGACGGTGAAGTATTTCGGTAACGAGGAGCATGAAGCTCGTCGCTTCGATGCCTCCATGGCGCGCTACGAGAAGGCCGCGATCAAGACCTTCCGCTCGCTCGGCACCCTCAACTCCGGTCAGGCGCTGATCTTCACCATCGGCATGACCTTGTGCATGCTGCTCGCCGCGCGCGGCGTGATCGCCGGCACCAACTCGGTCGGCGAGTTCGTGATGGTCAACGCGCTGATGATCCAGCTCTACATGCCATTGAACTTCATGGGCATGGTCTATCGCGAAATCAAACAGGGCCTCGTCGATCTGGAGGCCATGTTCGCGCTGCTGGAGGAGATGCCGGAGATCAAGGACAAGCCCGGTACCAGGCCCTTGCAGGTGACGCGCGGCGAGATGCGTTTTGAGAATGTGCGCTTCGCCTACGAGCGGGACCGGCCGATCCTTAAGGACGTTTCCTTCGCGGTGCCGGCCGGCAAGATGGTCGCCATCGTGGGCCCATCGGGAGCCGGCAAATCCACCATCGCGCGCGTGCTCTTTCGCTTCTACGACATCCAATCGGGTGCGGTGACCATCGACGGACAGGACATCCGTGACGTGACGCAAAAGAGCCTGCGCGCGGCGATCGGCGTCGTGCCGCAGGACACGGTGCTGTTC
>CAXMLT010000542.1:0-5422 GCA_964194245.1 uncultured Hyphomicrobium sp. | reverse complement strand
GCCGACATCAGGAACGCCGGCCAATAGACCGCGTGGAAGCGCAGAATGTCCTTGCCGATGACGTGCACGTCCGCGGGCCAGTAGGGCCAGAGCGGGCTCGCCTCGTCGGGGAAGCCGACGCCGGTTAGATAGTTCGTGAGCGCGTCGACCCACACGTACATCACGTGCGCCGGCGAGTTCTCCCCGTCCTCGCGCTTCGGCGCCGGCACCGGGATGCCCCAGTCGAGCGTCGTGCGCGAGATGGACAGATCCTCCAGGCCGCCTTTGACGAAGCTCACGACCTCGTTGCGGCGCTCGGGCGGCAGGATGAAATCGGGGTTTTGCTCGTAATGCTTGAGCAGCCGGTCCTCGTAGTCGGACAGCTTGAAGAAATACGTCTCCTCCTCCGTCCACTCCACCGGCGTGCCCTGCGGCCCGCGGCGAACCTTGTCGTCGCCGACGGTCGTCTCGCTCTCGTTGTAGTACGCCTCGTCGCGCACCGAGTACCAGCCGCCGTAGTTCTTCAGGAAGATGTCGCCGGCCTTCTCCATGCGCCGCCAGATCTCGATCGAGGCTGCGTGGTGGCGCGGCTCGGTCGTGCGGATGAAGTCGTCGTTGGAGAGACCGAGCAGCCCCGCCATCTCGCGAAAGCGCTTGGTGTTGCGGTCGGCAAGCTCGCGCGGGGTGAGGCCCTCCTTGGCGGCCGTCTGCTTCATCTTGAGGCCGTGCTCGTCGGTGCCGGTGAGGAAGAACACGTCCTTGCCGTCGAGCCTCTCGAAGCGAGCAATAGCGTCGGTCGCAATGGCTTCGTAGGCGTGGCCGATGTGCGGCTCGCCGTTGGGATAGGAGATCGCGGTCGTGATGTAGAATTTCGCGCGCCCGCTCATGGGACTTCAGTCCTCGTGCTGTCAGATGGTGAAAGACAGGGTTCGACGTGAGGCATGTGCCGTCGCTCCTCGCCTCACATTCGGGCGGAGCGGCTCACCTGGTGTCTCGACCTGCGCATAAAATGCATCTGCTAGCCGGGTTTGCGGTCCTGGGCGGCGGCAGCCAATCCGGCGAAGGTCTCCAAAATCAGAGCCTTGCGGTCGAGATTGAGCGTCAGCGCGTCGGTCGTCTCGCGGCCAATTCTTTCCCACAGCCCGGCGAACGAGGCAAGCCGGCCCTCGCCGATCAGCCGCGCGGCCGTTTCCTTGTCCTCCTTGGACCCCTCCCCGCTCGCTTGAGCGCGGACAAGGCGGCCGACATAATCGAGCAGAAGCTCGTAAAACAGCTCGAAGCGTGCCTGCGCGGCCGTCGGCTGCAGCTCGTCCGATAGCGCATGCACGGCGCGCCAGTCGACCCGCGGCAGGCTCGCCACGAGGTTCATGACGCGCCCGTTGAGCTCGAGGCCTCCCGCGCCCTGCAGGCTGAGAAGGCGCCCGACGCTACCCTCCGCGAGTCGCTCGAGTGGGGGCCAGGCCGCCGCATCCGGCGCAACACTGCCGGACGCCTCGAAGGCCTGCGTCGCCGCAGCGCGCAGATCGGAGGGAGAAAGCGGCTGCAGCGACAGCATGCGGCAACGCGAGCGGATGGTTGGCAAGAGCCGTCCCGGAGCGGACGATATCAGCAGAAACACGGCGCGCGCCGGGGGCTCCTCCAGCGACTTCAGAAGCGCGTTGGCTGCGTTGACGTTGAGCTCGTTTGCCTCATCGACGATGACGACGCGCCAGGCCTCCTCCCCCGCGCGATGCGATAGGAACGAGCGCAACCGGCGCACCTCGTCGATGGGGATGCTGGCGGCGAAGCGCTTCCCCTTCTCGTCATAGGGTCGGCGCAGCACGAGCAGGCCCGGATGCGAGAGCGCGCGCACCTGGCGGCCAGCGCTCGTGTCTTCGCCAACCTCGAGGCTCTGCCCGTTGACGGCGCGTTCACTTGGATGCGCGAGCGCCGCACGAGCGAACCGGTAAGCGAGCGTTGCCTTGCCGATCCCCTGCCGACCCGAGACGAGCCATGCGTGGTGCATGCGACCGTCGCTGAGCGACTCTGCGAGGACGCGTTCGGCCGCCTTGTGCCCGAACAGTTTCTTCGTCTGTCGCGGATGCGGGAAGCCTTCGAGCCGGTCCGCCTCCGGCAGCTCGTCGATCTCCACGGTGGCGGCGGCGCGCGCCATCAGCGCGCCCCAACCAGCAGACGCGACTGCACGGCCTGCCATACGGCGGCGAACACGTTGCTCTCGTCTGTCGTCGCATCGATCAGCACGCAGCGCTCAGGCTCGGCACGCGCGATCGCCGTGAACGCCTCGCGCAGCCGCCAGTGGAAAGCCAGGTCGCGCTTCTCGTAGGCATCGGCCTCGGTGTCGGGATTGCTCCCGTGCACGCGCCGGCCCAGCGCGCGCCCGAGCCCCAGCTCGGCCGGGAGATCGAGGATGAGGGTCAAGTCCGGTGTCGTCGGCGCCACGACCATCAAGTCGAGAATGTCGACGACCTCCCCCGGCAGGCCGCCGGCCTCGCTCTGATAGACGCGGGTCGAATCCGAGAAGCGGTCGCAGATGACCCACAGGCCCTCGTTGAGCGCGGGGCGGATGGTCTTGTCGAGGTGATCGGCGCGCGCCGAATAGAACAGCAGGGCTTCCGAGAGCGCCGAGTGCGGCGGCATCTCGGGATCGAGGATGACCTTGCGCATGGCCTCGGCGAAGGGTGAGCCACCCGGCTCCCGCGTCACCATCGTGTGAATGCCGACTTTCCAAAGCTGGTCGGCGAGACGCCGGGCCTGGGTCGACTTCCCCGACCCCTCCCCGCCTTCGAAGGTGATGAACTTGCCGACCGCCATGTCGCCGCCTGCTTGAAGCCAAGCCGAGGGCCCGTGCCTAACATGCCGGCCGCAGCCGAGCTAGAGCACCCAGCCGAACGCGAGATGGGCAAGCGAGTCGAGGCCGCGGCGCATGATGCCGCCGGACTCCACGTCCTCGGCCGCGTACAGCGGCACCTCATTGACCGACCCGGTCGGGCTCGTCACGCGCAAGGTCGCTACGCGGTCGCCTTTCTTGATCGGCGGTTTCAGCGGCCCGGCGTACGTGATCTCCGCCTTGAGCTTGGGGTTCACCGGCACCCGCGGCAGGATCACCATGATCGGCCCCTTCCCTGCCACCGGAACATAGAAGCTCTGGCCGCCCCAGACGCGCGCGCGCGACACGATCTCGCCGTCGTCAAACAGTTTGAACGGAGCAAATGCCTTGAAGCCCCAGTCGAGCAGGCGCTGGGCTTCCGCACCGCCCTGCTCCGGGCTCAGCAGTCCCATGACGACCGCGATCAGACGCTTGTCGCCCTGAACCGCGGAGCCGACGAGGTGGAAGCCCGATTCCTTGAGCTGGCCGGTCTTGAGGCCGTCGGCACCGATGTCGGCGAACAGCAGCGGGTTGCGGTTGCGGAATTTGAACTTGCTGTAGGCGAACTCTTTCTCCGAGAAGTATTTGTAGAACTCCGGGTGCGTCTTGATGATGTAGTAGGCGAGCTTCCCGATCTCGCGCGCGTTCATCACGTGGTCGGGATCAAACAGCCCCGACGGGTTCTTGAACACCGACCGCGTGAGCCCGATCTTCTTGCCTTCCACGTTCATGCGCTTGGCGAAGTTATCCTCCGTGCCCGCCATGCATTCCGCGAGCGCGATCGCCGCGTCGTTGGCGGACTGGATGATCATGCCGCGGATGAGCTCTTCGACCTTTGCCGTCTTGTTGACCGGCACGAACATCGACGACGTGCGCGAGGGTGCGCCGCCGGTCTTCCACGCGTGCACGCTCATGGTGCAGTCGTCGTCGAGCTTCAGACGGTTGTCCTTGATCGCCTGGAAGGCAATCTCGAGCGTCATCAACTTGGTGACGCTCGCAGGCGGCAGCAGTTCATCGGCGTTGTGCTGGAAGAGTATGGCGCCCGTATCGCCATCCATCAGCACCGCCGACCGCGCTCGCGTCGCAAAGATCCCGGTGTCGGTCGGAGCGGCCCGCACGGATGCGGCCAGCGCAATCACGGCGCCGATGAGCGCGAGGGCACCGAGAAGCGCCCGGCGCGCGCGCCAATTCCCCAATCCAGGCATGGCTCCCCTTGCACCTCTGGAGGAAATCGATCGACTATCAAATCACCACACGGCTTAAGTCAACGACATAGCTGAACGACCCCAAAGCTACCGCGACGCAGGCTCGCCGAGGGCGGCGCCGAGCTGCTGAATCGGCTCGCTGGACCCCTCGGCGGAAGGCGCATTCAACGGGATGGCGCGCACGCGGTAGGCGGGGAACTCGTCGGTCCCCGTATTGTCGATGACGGCCAACGCGGTATCCTTCAGCACGTGGCGCATGCGTTCGGCCTCCGCAAGCGTGGCGAACGGGCCAACATCGATGATCGAGGATTGTGGTCCGCCCAGCGCTTCGCGCGTTGCACCCTTGGTGCCTTGGGGACCCTGGCCATTGAGACCTTGCCGGTAGCCCGCAACCGACCAGTTGGGATTCGATTCGAGCGCGGCCATCGCGTCGAGCGGCGGCTCGGTGCGCTCATTCTGCGCGACCGCCTGATTCTGATTGCCCGGCCCGCGCCAGGATTGCGCCGCGAGATACTGCTTTTCAGTCGCATCCGAGCCGTTGAGCGGCGCCGGCCCCGCATAGCGCACGCGCACGCGCGCGAGCCCGTGGCCGGCATAGCCCAGCTCCTTCGCCGACCGCCACGACAAGTCGATGATGCGGTCGTTCACGTAGGGGCCGCGGTCGTTGACGCGCACCATGATGGTGCGGCCGTTCTGCAAGTTCGTGACGTAGGCGTAGGACGGCAGCGGCAGCGTCGGATGCCCCGCCGTCAAGGCGCCCATGTCGAACACCTCGCCGTTGGCGGTGCGGCGGCCATGGAAGGCCGAGCCGTACCAGGATGCGATGCCGGTGCGGTCGTAGCTCGGGGCCTCGCGCGGCACGTACCAGCGCCCTGCCACCTTGTAGGGGCGGCCGACCTTGTAGTCGCCGCCGCCCTTGGCCACCTCGCGCCCCGCCACGACGCGGGGGCTCGCGGAGACGCCATACTTCGGATCGGGGCCGTCGAAATCCGAGCAGCCGCCGATTGCAGCGGTCGTCAGAAGCAGGAGAGTTGTAGAGCTAAAGAGCCGGTTGCCAAGCTCGCGCCGGGGCCGGCGACTACGGCCAGCCCTACGCGCGCTCGCAGAGATCACGCCCACCGCACGCACTTGCATGCCCTCGATCGCCACCGTTCGCCTGCACCAATAGCGCCGCAGCTTAGAGCCGCAGCTTGGCGCCATGTCGTCACAACGATGGCAAAGCCCGCTTAGGATTGGGTAAAAGCGCGGCACGCTTCAGGGCAGCCCTGCGGCAGGCTTGAGAGCTTTGGCGCCCGCAGATACGGTGCCGGGCTTCGCCGCGGAAGCTCGCAGGAAAGCGCAAAGCGGGATGGGTGGCCGAGTGGTTTAAGGC
>CAXMLT010000541.1:0-5415 GCA_964194245.1 uncultured Hyphomicrobium sp. | reverse complement strand
CATATATCCCGCGCTGGAGAAGGGCACGATCGACGCGGCGGAATGGGTTGGCCCGTACGACGACGAGAAGCTCGGGTTCTCCAAGGTCGCGAAATACTACTATTACCCCGGCTGGTGGGAGGGGCAGGCGATGCTGAGCTTCTTCTTCAACCTGGAAAAGTGGAATGGCCTGCCCAAGAGCTATCAGGCGGCGATCAAGGCGGCTTCGGCACTCGCCAACACGACCATGATGGCGCGCTATGACATCGAGAACCCGAAGGCGCTGGAGCGTCTGGCGATCGGCGGGGCTGAGCCCCGGCCGTTCTCGGAAGCGGTGCTGGATGCCTGCTTCAACGCGTCAAACGAGGTGTTCGCCGAGATCGCGGCAAAGAACGCCGACTTCAAGAAGGTGTACGAGGCGATGAAGGCCGTGCGCGGACCCGACTATCTGTGGTTCCAGCTCGCCGAAGCCACCTACGACACGTACATGATGATCCAGCAGCGCAAGGGGTTGCTGGTGTAGGGCCCCTCTCCCCATGACTTTCTTTTGCCGCCACGTCGGCACAGTGCGCGGCAGCGAACGCTCATATCGGTGCGGGCGATTGTCTGATAAGGGCCAAAACCGGACATATGCGCAAGTACCGAGTCTGTTGGCTGCTCGGTTGTCCCGAGGGGGCAGCTGGATTTTGGGGCCCGTCGTAACAATGTGATCTATTAGTTCGGCTCTATCATGCGGACTTGTCGATCCCAATCAACGCAAAACATACCATAAAAGGCCACGTCTAGCACTTCCTCATAAAGGCGGCTCCAATCGCTCGAATTTATGTGGGCGTAGGGTTCGCCGCGCAAGATCACAGGTGCGTCGCCAGCTCTAAAATGAATTGCGAGGACGTGCTCAAAATTCACGCTCTGCAATAGAGCCGGGACCGATGTTGATGTCAGGTTTGTGTCAAGCGCTTGCCACCGGTGCCGTTTTTCTTCCATAGTGTCCCAATCCACGCCGCGGCCCGTACTCGACGCGAGGGGAAAGAGAATAAGCAGTTTGTCTAAATGACCCTTCGCAATAACCTGCTGCAACTCCCATTGCACTCCTTTTGTCCCGAAGGGGACTACGATGATCATTCGCGCCTTGTCTATCCAAGATAAGATCGAATTTTTCCAATCCTCATCGGGGATGACCGCACGCGAAGCGCCAAGGTTTATGTTCGCGCCAAAGCCGGCATCGCCGATCGCGATCAGGCGACCAATGAACCTGATGTAAGTGAAATAATCTGAAATGGTACTTTCAAGCTTGCTGGCGGCGGAGAGGGTTTGTCCTTCATCAGAGAATGAACGAAGATAAACAATCGGCGCCCTCTTGTCAGACTTAAGCACTTCCTCCGCTGTGGGATGCGCAAACACTTTTGCAAGGAACCAGACTGGAAGAGCGACAAAAACGACAAGGTTAATACCCATGACCATGAAGTATTCGTCAGATCCAAAAATCTCTACTATCACGCCAACGAGAAATGAGCCAATACCCCCGACCAGTGCCGCCATCGTAAGCCAAAAAAGAGCCTTGGGTAGTATGGAAAAGCGCTCAGAAATGAAGTCAAGCCTAATTAAGTTATGTTCTGTGGCAAAGGCATTCACTCTTGAGCGGATTTGGTCGTGCGATAGGCTGTACGTGTAACGTGGCGTCTTGTCCGTGTTTTCTTTCCATGTCTGATCATCGACGGAGGCAAGATCGATTGTAAGGACGCTGGGCAAGGTCATAAGGGTCGTCCTGTTCTAGGATGAGGCGGCGACTCCTTGGGCCATCAAGCGGGCGATGGCCTCGTCGGCATAGCGCTCAAGCTCCGGCAGCAAGACCACGCTCTCCTGCTCCTTGGGGTCGGTGCGCGCAATCACGGCCGATATAAGCTTGTTGCTGAGATTGACCGGGAGATGCGGCACCCCAGCCGGTATGTAGAACAAGTCTCCGGCCTTCGTGACTGCGTGATGCTGAAGGCGATCGCCAAAGAGCGCGACGGCCTCGCCCTCGAGGATGTAGATGGCCGTCTCGTGGTTTTCATGCATGTGCGCTTTCGCCCTCCCGCCCGGCGGAATGGTGAGCAGATGCATGCAGATGCCTTTGGATCCGACGGTCTCCGCGGCAATCCCGCAGAAATAGGTGAGGCCCTGCTTGCCGTCATAGGTATCGTCGGCGCGTACGAGCCGGCACGCCGGTTCCGAAGGATTACCCATGGTGCGGTCTCCAGCCAGAATCTTCTACTCGGTTGAGTTACTGTAAACCACAGCGATTACCGCGCGCACGTCTGTTGCAGCCGCTGTCGGTGCTGTGGCTTGATGCTACTACTTCACGATGACGGGCGGGACGGAGAGGTCGAGTGTCGGTGCGCCGGGGCCCGACGTGTCCGGCGGCAGTGCGCCGGGGATCGCCGGCGGATAGGGCGGCAGCGACAGCCCCTGACCTCGGGCGCTTTGCGGAGCGGCCGGATCGGAGTGCGCCGGCGCGAAGGTGCGCGGGACCGGCGCCGCATCGTGGCGCACGAGGCCGGGGAAAGCGATCAGCAGTGCCACCATCGCGCACTGGATCAGCACATAGGGCACCGCGCCCCAATAGATCTGCCCCGTCGTCACGGGCGGCATCGTCCGCCCCGTCATCTTGTCGATGTAGCTCGTGCGCGGCGCCACCGAGCGCAGGTAGAACAGCGCAAAGCCGAACGGCGGGTGCATGAAGCTCGTCTGCATGTTGACCGCGAGGATCACGCCGAACCAGATGAGGTCGATGCCGAGCTTCTGGGCGACGGGGGCCAGCAGCGGAATGATGATGAAGGCGAGCTCGAAGAAATCGAGGAAGAAGGCGAGGAAGAACACGAGCACGTTGACGACGACGAGGAAGCCCACCTCGCCACCCGGCAGCGAGATGAGCAGGTGCTCGACCCATTTGTGGCCGTTGACGCCATAAAAGGTGAGCGAAAAGATGCGCGCGCCCACGAGGATGAACATCACGAACGCGGACAGCTTCGCCGTCGCTTCCGTGGCGCTGCGCACGATGCTGAAGTTAAAGCGCGCGGGGTTGCAGTCGGCGATGCGCTTTGCACCGGCGAGCAGCATGGCGCCAACCGCGCCCATGGCTCCGCCCTCGGTCGGCGTGGCGATGCCGACGAAGATCGTGCCGAGCACGAGGAAGATGAGCAGCAGCGGCGGCACCATCACGAAGATGACCTGCTCGGAGAGGGGCGACAGGAACGGCGCGCGGCCGATGCGTTTCAGGATTGCGCTGAGGGTCGCGACGAGGAAGGCGAGTCCAACGCCGACCGCGAGCATGAGGATGACGTAGTCGGCGCCGGAGTAGGGCGAGTTGCGTATGGTGAAATAGGCAAACACCGCGCACGCCGCGGCGAGCACCGGTAGCGGCAAGTAGCGGCCGGAGGCTTGGCCTGAACGCTTGGCGAGCGCCTCCGGCGGCAGGCCAGGTGCCGCTGCGGGGAAGAAGGTCGCGACAAAGAACACAAACACCGCATACGAGGCCGATAGCATGAGCCCCGGCACCAACGCCCCCGTGTACAAGTCGCCGACCGAGCGGCCGAGCTGGTCGGCCATGACGATCAGAACCAACGAGGGCGGAATGATCTGCGCGAGTGTGCCGGAGGCGGCAATGGTGCCGGCGGCAAAGCGCGGGTCGTAACCGTAGCGCAGCATGATCGGCAGCGAGATGAGCCCCATGGAGATCACGGACGCCGCCACCACGCCGGTCGTCGCCGCGAGCAGCGTGCCGACGAACACGACCGCGTAGGCGAGGCCGCCGCGCACGGGCCCGAACAGTTGCCCAACGGTCTCGAGCAGGTCCTCGGCCATGCCCGAGCGTTCGAGGATCAGCCCCATGAACGCGAAGAAGGGTATCGCCAGCAGCGTCTCGTTCGTCATCACGCCGTAGATGCGCTCCGGCAGCGTGCGCAGCAGCGGCCAAGAAAGATTGACGGCGCCGCCCGAGTAGGGCGCGAGAAAAACGCCCAGCACGAAGAAAATCATGCCGACGGCCGCCAGCGAGAAGGCGACGGGGTAGCCGAGCAGCAGGAAGACGACGAGCGCCGCAAACATGATCGGCGCCAGGTTTTGTGCGATCAGCTCCAGCATGTCCCCCTCCGCAGCGCCGTTTCCTCATCCCGCAAGGGGAAGAGGAACGGGCTAGCGACCGCTCCTCTCGTCGTTGGGAGCCGTACCCGCTGATGAAGCGAGCGGATGATCGAGGTGACCGGAACGCGAGGGCGCCGCGGCCGGGTGGCCGCTTGCGTCGGCCTCGGCAAGGTCGCCGCGCATGATCGCAATGCGCTTGATGAGCTCGGATATGCCCTGGATGAAGAGGATCGAGAACGCGAGCGGGATCAGAAATTTCGCCGGCCACTGCGGCAGGCCGCCGTAGTTGGAGGACTGCTCGTTCTGCTCATATGAGAGGAGGAAGAACGGCCACGAGGTCCATACGATGACGGCCGCCATGGGCATCAGGAAGAATAAATGCCCGATGATCTCGATGGCGTTGCGCGCCCATCGCGGCAAGTGCTGGTTCACGATGTCGATGCGGATGTGCTCGTTGAGGGCAAGCGTCCAGGGGGCCGCGAGTAGGAACACCGCGCTGAACAGCAACCACTGCAACTCGAGCCATGAGTTGGAGCTCACATCAAACAACTTGCGAATGACGGCATTGCCCGCGCTGATGATGGCCGCGGCCACGATGAGCCACGCAACCCACTGGCCGAGTCTGCGGGTGGCGGCGTCGATGAGGCGGCTCAGCGCCAGCAACGCCCGCATGAAGTCGTTCATGGTTGAGCCCTCCCCCTGCGCCGGCCCAGCTCGGGCAGGTATGCTCCCGCCTCGGGTCACCGTATATGCATAGCCACGGGAGCCCCGAACTACCAGCATCGTGACTTCCAGCATTGCGTCTGACAGTATCCGCCGCATTGCCGGGCCCCCCGCCGAGCACGCATCCCCCGGAGCTTTTGCAATGACCATTTCGAAGCCGCAGGTCCTCGATGAGCTGCGCCGGGTCAAGGGACCCGACCTCGCCGGCAACATCGTCGATCTCGGGCTCGTGTCGGAGATCCTGGTCAAGGACGACCGCGTCTATTTCTCGATCACGGTGCCGGCCGCGCGTGCCGACGAGCTGGAGCCGCTACGCAAGGCCGCGGAGACCGTCGTCGCCAAGCTGCCGGGCGTGACCGGCGTGACGGCGGTGCTGACGGCCGAGGCCGCGCGCGGAGCGGGCGCGAGCGCACCTGTGGCCCCGTCGGCTCCAAGCCCAGCCGAAAGTGCCCGCGTCAAGCAAGCGCGCTCTGCCGCGGCAACCGGCAACGGGGCACACGCGGTTCAGCCTCAGGGCCCAAAGCCGCTGGCCGGCGTGCCGGGAGTGAAGAGCCTGATCGCGGTGGCGTCGGGCAAGGGCGGCGTCGGCAA
>CAXMLT010000540.1:0-7023 GCA_964194245.1 uncultured Hyphomicrobium sp. | reverse complement strand
CCCGCCGATCTGGACGATATGGCACTACCTCCCTGCCACTGCCTGTTCCAGTTCTACGTTTCCGAGGGGCGGCTCTCCTGCCAGCTCTACCAGCGCTCGGCCGATGTGTTTCTCGGCGTGCCGTTCAACATCGCCTCCTATGCGTTGCTGACGATGATGATGGCGCATGTGACCGGACTTAAGCCGGGCGAATTCGTGCACACGTTCGGGGACGCGCACCTCTACCTCAACCATCTCGATCAGGCCGACGAGCAATTGAAACGCACTCCCCGCGCGCTGCCGCGCGTGGAGCTGAACCCAGTCGTGGATTCAATCTTCAAGTTCCGCTTCAACGACTTCAAACTCATCGGCTACGATCCCCACCCGCACATCGCCGCCAAGGTCTCTGTCTGAGCATGCTCATCACGCTCGTCGTCGCGGTCGCGGAGAACGGCGTCATCGGCCGCAAGGGCGGATTGCCGTGGCGTCTCTCCTCCGACCTCCAGACCTTCCGCCGCCTCACTATGGGCAAGCCCCTCATCATGGGCCGGCGCACGTTCCAGTCCCTGAAGAAGCCCCTCGACGGCCGCGACAACATCGTGGTCACGCGCGACGACGGCTTCCGCCCCGACGGCGCCATCGTCGTGCCGAGCCTCGAGGCGGCACTCGCGCGGGCAAAGGATTGCGCGAAGGCGCGCGGCGCCGAGGAGATCATGGTGATCGGCGGCGCCGACATCTTTGCCGCCTCGCTGCCTCTCGCTGGTCGCATCTACAAAACGGAGGTGCACGGGCGCCCGGAAGGCGACACCCTGATGCCCGAGGTCGACTGGAAGGCGTGGCGGGAGGTATCGCGCGAGGCGCTGCCGCGGGGCCCGCACGACGATTATGGCGCGACGCTCGTTCGGCTCGAGCGCACGGCGCTGGGCGGGTTCCACGGCACCGCCTCCGCTTGAATGCAGGGCGCCGGCAACCAATTTTAGCGGTGAGTTTGCGCTTTAAGTACCCCGTGTCCTATAAGCGAGCACCTCCTCGAACGAGGACAAGGATTTGCGTCCCCACCGGCAGGCATTGGCTGGCATTTCCGGTGGCAGAGGCTTCGTGCAGCCTGAGCCCGCACAGCCAAGCATCGAAGGACCCCGTAAATGCCGTGGAGCAATCAGAGTGGTGGCGGTGGCGGCTGGAAGAGCGGCGGGGGCAACGGCGGCGGGCCTTGGGGCCAGGGGCCGAGCGGAGGCGGGCAGCCGCCCGACCTCGAGGAAATGCTGAAGCGGGGCCAGGACAAGGTGAAGCAGGTCATGCACGGCGGCGGCATTCCGGGACCGTTGCTGTTCCTCGTCGCGATCGTCGCCTGCGCGGTCATCGCGTGGCAGGCCTTCTTCTTCCGCGTCAATCCGGATGAGCTCGGCGTCGTCATGCGCTTTGGCAAGTTCATCCGTCAGGACCCACCGGGTCTCCACTTCCGACTGCCCTACCCGATCGAGGAAGTGCGCCTGCCCAAGGTGACGCGGCAGAACATCATCGAGATCGGGTCGCGCGCGACCGCGGTGCGCGCGGGCGCCACGCGCGGCGAGCGGGCCGAGAGCCTGATGCTCACGGGCGATGAGAACATCGTCGACATCGACTTCGTGGTGTTCTGGCGCATCAAGGACGCCTCCCAGTACCTTTTCAACATTCAGAACCCCGACACCACCGTCAAAGAGGTGGCGGAGAGCGCCATGCGCGAGGTGGTCGGCCAGTCGAAAATCCAGCCGATCCTGACGCAGGAGCGACAGAAGACAGAACAGGCCGTGCAGGCCCTGATGCAGCGGACGCTCGACAGCTACGGCGCCGGCATCCGCATCGACCAAGTGCAGTTGCAGAAGGTCGACCCGCCGGCCGAGGTGATCGACGCTTTCCGCGACGTGCAGGCCGCGCGCGCCGACATGGAGCGGCTGCAGAACGAGGCCTACGGCTACGCTAACAAGATCGTGCCGGAGGCGCGAGGCGAGGCGGAGCGCACTCTGCAGCAGGCAGAGGGCTACAAGCAGCAGGTGATCAACGACGCCACCGGCCAGACGGCGCGCTTCCTACAGGTCTACGACCAGTACAAGAAGGCCCCGGACGTCACCCGCAAGCGCATGTTCCTAGAGACCATGGAGCGCGTGCTCGGCGGCACCGACAAGATCATCATCGACGGCAAGACCGGACAGACCGTTGTGCCGTACCTGCCGCTCGACAAGCTGCAGCCCAAGACCCGCGGCGAGGGAGCAAACTGATGCGCGCGTTTCTCGCCCTCCTGATCATTATCGTCGGCCTCGGCGCCGCGGCCATCTATGCCTCCGCGTTCATCGTGCACCAGAACGAGCAAGCTCTCGTCTTGCGTTTTGGCGAGCCAAAGCGCGTCGTGCGCGATCCGGGGCTTAACTGGAAATATCCGATCATCGACACGGTCGAGGTCTACGATAAGCGCATCCTCGATCTCGACAGCCAGCCGCAGGAGGTCACGGCCTCCGACCAGAAGCGGCTCGTCGTCGATAGCTTCGCGCGCTATAAGATCGTCGATCCGCTCAAGTTCTATCAGACGCTGCGCTATGAGGAGGGCGTGCGCTCGCGCCTCGGGCCGATTGTGGATTCGACGCTTCGCCGCGTGCTGGGCGGGTCCACCTTTCTGGAAGTGGTGCGCGACAAGCGCGAGGACCTGATGAAGCGCATCGCGGCGACCGTCAACGCCGAGGGCGAGGACTTCGGTCTCCAGGTCGTCGACGTGCGCATCAAACGCGTCGATCTGCCCGAGCAGAACTCCAAGAGCGTGTTCGACCGCATGCGCGCCGAGCGCCAGCGGGAGGCCGCCGAATTCCGCGGCCAAGGTGCCGGAGAGGCAAACCGCATCAAGTCGACCGCTGATCGCGAGGCGACCGTCATCAAGGCGGAAGCGAGCCGCAAGGGCGAGGATACGCGCGGCGCAGGCGACGCCGAGCGCAACAAGATCTACGCCGACGCCTACACCCGCGATCCGGAGTTCTTCGAGTTCTACCGCTCGATGCAGGCCTACGAGCGCGGGCTGCGCTCTTCTGACACGCGGCTCCTGATCTCGCCCGATTCGGATTTCTTCAAGTATTTCACCGACCCGCATGGTCGGCCGGCCAAACCGGGGACGGCTCCGCCCGCTCCGCCCGCACAGCAATGAACGACCTCGTCGTCGGCTTCGGGCTGGTGCTGGTGATCGAGGGCCTGCTGTGGGCGCTTGCCCCACATTTGGCCATCCGCTTCCTCGAAGGCGCCTCAGCTACGCCGGAATCCACCCTGCGTATTGCAGGGTGGACGGCGGTCGGCGTCGGGGCCGGCCTCGTCTGGCTTATCCGCGGCTAACTGTCGGGTCGCGTTGACAGGAAACGCACATTGCCATCCACTTGAGGCATGCTCGGCAAGCACCGCGGCTATGGTTGGCTCGAGCGGTTGAGGCCGGCACACGAGAATGCCGGCGGGAGATTGAGGCTGATGCAAAGACATTCGGCGCGCGGCGGCGAGGCCATCGGCCTTGGCGAGGGACTTCGGCTGCTGGTCCTCGGGTCTGCTTTCGCGATGCTCACTGCGGTCGGTGCGACCGCCCAGACGCGAGGCCCGCAGTCGGTTGCGCCCGTTGCCGAGCAGTTGATCGAGGCCGTCGTCAACGTGTCGACGAGCCAGGCGATCAAGGGCCCGCAGGGGCTGCCGCTCCCTGCCGTGCCGAAGGGTTCGCCCTATCATGAATACTTCGACGATTTCTTCGATCACCACGGCGGGCCCTCGCCGCAGGACCGCATGGTCTCCTCGCTCGGCTCCGGTTTCATCGTCGACGGCAAGGACGGCATCATCGTCACCAACAACCACGTGATCGACGGCGCCGAAGAGATCCAGATCAACCTGCACGACGGCACCAAGCTTAAGGCCGAGCTCATCGGCAAGGACACCAAGACCGACATCGCGCTCCTGAAGGTCACGTCGCCGAAAGAGCTGAAGTCGGTGAAGTTCGGCTCCTCCGCGGCCATGCGTGTCGGTGACTGGGTGATGGCGATCGGCAACCCGTTCGGGCTCGGCGGCTCGGTGACGCTCGGCATCATCTCGGCCAAAGCCCGCAACATCAATTCCGGTCCCTACGACGACTACCTGCAGACCGACGCCGCCATCAACAAAGGCAACTCCGGCGGCCCGCTGTTCAACATGGACGGCGAGGTCATCGGCGTGAACACGGCGATCATCTCGCCGACCGGCGGCTCGATCGGCATCGGCTTTGCCGTGCCGGCCGACGTGGTGGGGCCCGTCGTGCAGCAGCTGCGCCAGTTCAAAGAGGTGCGGCGCGGGTGGCTCGGCGTGAAGATCCAGACGGTGAGCGACGAGATCGCTGCCTCGCTCGGCATCCCCGAGAACAGCGGCGCGCTCGTTGCCGCGGTCACACCCGAGGGCCCAGCGGCCAAGGGCGGCGTGCAGTCGGGCGATATCATCGTGAAGTTCGACAAGGAGGCCGTCGACAGCATGCGCTCACTCCCGCGCCTCGTCGCGCGCACGCCCATCGACGAAAAGGTCGACGTGGAGATCCTGCGCAAGGGCCAGAAGATGACGCTGCAGGTGACCGTCGGCCGGCTCTCGGAGGAGGAGGACGTCAAGGCCGATCTCGGCGACAATCCGAAGCCCGACGGCTCGGGAGCGGTCGTGCTGGGACTGAAGCTGTCGGCGCTGACGGATGAGCTGCGCAAGAAGTACGGCATCGCCCCCGACGTGAAGGGTGCGATCGTGGACGATGTCGATCCCAAGAGCCCGGCCGCCGCCAGCATCAAGGCCGGCGACGTGATCGTGCAGGTCGCCAACGAGCCGGTCTCCGATCCGCAGGACGTAGCCAAGCGCATCGACACCGTGAAGAAGACCAGCCGCAAGAGCGCGATGCTGGAGGTCGAGGACGGCAAGGGCAGCCATCGCTTCATCACCGTGCCGGTGGAATGACCGCGCGCTCTTTCGGGCGCCGATGCCGGCGGCTTAGCGGTTGCCGGGCGCCCGCGAGGGTACCGGGCGCCGCGGCGGCTCTAGAAGAAAACAACAGGAGGCCCGCTCGTGTCGGAACGTCACGGCATCATCGACACCATCGTAGACAACTTCGTTCCCGTGCACGGCGACGGCCACAAGTTCATCGCGGTCGCGCTGGGCCTGGCGCTGCTGTTCTTCTTGATCTGGCCGCCGCTCGCCTGGCTCCTCGTCATCGCCGCCTGCTACATCGCCTACTTCTTCCGCGATCCCGACCGGGTGACGCCGCAGCGCGAGGGGCTGATTGTCGCCTCCGCCGACGGGCGCATCACCTCGGTTGAGGCGGTGCGGCCCCCGGTCGAGCTGGGGCTCGGGCCTGAGGAGCGGGTGCGTGTCTCGACCTTCCTCAGCGTCCTCGACGTGCACATCACTCGCTCTCCCGTCGCAGGCAAGATCGTGCGCTGGGTCTACGTGCCCGGCGCCTTCCTCAACGCCGCGCTCGACAAGGCGAGCGAGGAGAACGAGCGGCGGGCGATCATCATCGAGAAGCCCGACGGGGTGGAGATCGCGGTCGTGCAGATCGCCGGCCTCATCGCGCGCCGGATCGTCGCCTTCGTGCACGAGGGCGACAGCGTCGGCGCCGGCGAGCGAATCGGCCTCATTCGCTTTGGCTCACGCGTCGACGTTTATCTGCCGCCCGGTCAAACCGCGCTCGTCTGTGTCGGCCAGCTCGCCAACGCCGGCGAAACGGTGCTCGCAGACCTAAAATCGACCGAGCCGGAGCGGGTGGCGCGGCGGAGCTGATACCGAAATTTGACGTCTTCCGGGGGTAATAGGACAATCCCGGCAGAGGCAGCGCCCAGAGGCAGCGCCATGGACCCGATCGTACCGAGACTAGAGGAAGAGACGCGCCGGCGCCGGCGGATGCCGCTGTTCCGCCACCGCCAAGTGCCGGTGCGCATGCTGGTGCCGAACTTCTTCACGCTGCTGGCTCTGTGCGCCGGGCTCACCTCCATCCGCATGGGGATCGAGGAGCGCTACGAGCTGGCGCTCGGCGCCATCGTGTTCGCGGCCCTGCTCGACGGCATCGACGGTCGCGTCGCGCGCCTCCTGAAGGCGTCCTCCCGCTTTGGCGCCGAGCTCGACAGCCTCGCCGATTTCGTCAACTTCGGCGTGGCGCCGGCGTTCCTCGTCTTCAACTGGGGGCTCGGAAGCCTGAAGAGCCTCGGCTGGATCTGCGTCATGATCTTCGCGCTCGCCTCCGCGCTGCGGCTCGCCCGCTTCAACGTGGCGGCCGACGAGGAGCCCCCGAAATGGAAAGCGGCCTACTTCATCGGCATGCCAACACCGGCTGCGGCCATCGTGGTGCTGCTGCCAATTTTCATCGAGCACCTTGGGCTCGAGGGCATCCGCTCCTCGCGCATCATGCTCGACTTCGTGCTGATCTACACGCTCGTGATCGCGTTCCTGATGGTTTCGACGCTCCCGACGTTCTCGGGCAAGCTCCTGGGTGAGCGCATCTCGCGCGAATATGTGCTGCCGATCTTCATCCTGGCGATCGGCTTCGTGGCGCTGCTCGTGACCTACCCCTACGGCACGCTCACGGGCGCCTCGATCGCCTACCTCTCCTCGATCCCGTTCAGCTACCGGCGCTTTGGGCGCATGATGGAGACGACAGCGGTTGATACTCAGGCCCAATCTCCCTCCGAGGAGACGGCTACAGAGCCCGCGCGCGTCGTCGCGATCCGCTCCGGCGAACAGCCGCGTTAGCCGATCCTCCCGACTTTCCGATCTCTAACGCTGCTGGCGTTGGATAAGGCGGTCGCGCAGCGACTTGAGCGCGGCGCCGGGCACCGGCGGCTGCTCGCTGCCGGCTGCCTCGGGCGTGCCTGCGCGCTGGGGCGGTGGGCTCGCCGGTGCGCTGCCGAAGGTGTCCCTGCGCACGGTCGGCGTCGGGCGCGCCGCGGGGTTGGCCGGCGCTGCGGGTTGGGGCGCGGGCGCCGACGGGCGCAGCACGTCCGCCTCGCGCACGCGCGCGGCAAGCGGAGACTCTTGGCGCGGTGCCGGGGC
>CAXMLT010000539.1:0-11518 GCA_964194245.1 uncultured Hyphomicrobium sp. | reverse complement strand
GAAGGTGGGGTCGGCGCAGCGCTTACGATACACTTGTGACCACGACAGCAGTGCCATCGCGGTGAGGCTGTTGCCCCCTATGGTGCCGCGGTCGGATTTGAACAGGTCGACGAGATAGGTTGCAGGGGCCGCAGTCGCAACGCCGACGAGTTTCAATTCCGGCGCGTACTGGGCTGCAAGCTCCCCAGTGAACAGTGCCGCATGTCCGCCCTGCGAATGACCCCACACCGCGAAGCGATTGGTGGCCTGCGCTGCGGGAAGCTCGCGCGCGGCGCGTACGCTGTCCAGCACCGCATGCGCCTCGCTGATGCCGACGAGGTAGGGATGCACGCCGGGAACGCCGAGGCCCTCGTAGTCGGTCGCGACCACGACGTAGCCGTGCGCCAGCATCTCGTCGAGGCCGGCGATGGTGCCGGAGAGATCTGGGAGCAGCGTCGGCGCGCAGCGTTGGGCGACGTCTGTCGTGTAGTGCGCCCAGGCAATGATGTTGCGGCCCTCGCGCGGCGCCGGCCCGGCAGGAAAGATGACGGTGCCGGATACCGCGATCGGCTCGCCGCTGGAGCCGGTTGAGCGATAGAGGATGCGGTAGGCCTTGGCGTTGGAGCTGGCACCGCCGATCTGCGGGTAGATGCGCAGGACGTGCCCGGGCTTGGCCGCGCGGATCTCGCTCTGCGTGACGTCGCCCAGCGTGACGGCGGACTCGGGCACGCCCGCCGCGGCTCGAGCCGCCATGGCGCAGAGGAACAACGCGATGAGGGGAAGCCGGCGAAGGAACCCGGGACGCACGCGCTTTTCGCCTTTAACAACCGATCGGAGATGCCGTTGTAGCCTCGAAATATGGCGCTGTGCTGTATGCGGGAAAAGAGACTTCGCGGGACCCGCCGCTCGTTCTCGAGCCCCCTCTACAGTGTCTTCTGCATCTCGCGCACGAAGGCACTCAAGCCGTCGAGGCGCTCGCGCTTCAGGCGCTCCGCCGTAAGGATCGCCCTCAGGCCCGCCAGCGAGCCATCGATGTTGGCGTTGACGATCACGTAGTCGTACTCCGGCCAGTGGCTGATCTCAGCGGACGCAGCTTCCATGCGCCGGCGCACGATCTCGGCGGTGTCCTGCGCGCGCGTCTGCAGGCGCCGCTCGAGCGCCGTGACCGACGGCGGCAGGATGAAGACGCGTACGACGTCGTGCTTCATCTTCTCGGAGAGCTGCTGCGCTCCCTGCCAGTCGATGTCGAAAAGGATATCGCGACCGCTCTTGATGGCGGCCTCGACGGGAGCACGCGGCGTACCGTAGAAGTTGTCGTACACGCGCGCCCATTCGAGCAACTCGTCGCCCTCGCGCATGCGCACGAAGCGCTTGTCGTCGATGAAGTGATAGTCGCGGCCGTCGGTCTCGCCGGGCCGCGGAGGGCGCGTCGTCACCGAGACAGACATCGCGATCTCGGCATCGGCCTCGATCAGCCGGCGGGCGAGCGTCGTCTTGCCTGCCCCGGACGGCGAGGACAGCACCATCAGGAGCCCGCGCCGTTCTATCCTGGGTGCGTCTGCCATCGCTGCTACTCACTCGATGTTCTGCACTTGCTCGCGCATCTGATCGATAACGGTCTTCAAGGCAAGCCCTGCGCGCGTGATGTCCACGTCGTTTGCCTTCGAGCACAGCGTGTTCGCCTCGCGATTGAACTCTTGGGCGAGGAAGTCGAGCTTGCGGCCGACCGCTCCCGGTTCATCCAGGAGCTCGCGCGCGGCTGCGATGTGCGCTCTCAGGCGCATCAATTCCTCCTCGACGTCGGCGCGGGTGGCGAGCAGCACCGCCTCCTGATGCAGGCGCGCGGGATCGAGCATGTTGGCGCCATCCAGAAGCTTGGCGAGCTGCTCCTTGAGACGCGCCTCGATGGCTGCCGGTTGCCGCGCGGGCGAGGCCTCGACCAACGCGACCAAGCGCGCGATCTCATCGAGGCTGGCTGCGAGCACGGTCTTGAGGCGGGCGCCTTCGGCGGCGCGCGCCTGCACGAGCGCCCGCAAACCCTGCTCGAGGCTTTCGAGCATGGCGAGGATGCGCGTGGCCGCCTCCTCCGCACTCTCCGTGCGCTCGGCCACCTCGAGCACGCCTTTGACGGCCATGAGGCCGTCAGCGCGCGGCGGAGCGGCATCGGTCAGCTGACGGATGCGCTCGGTCGCCTTGAGCACCTGGCGCAACGCCGGCTCGTTGAGCCGGATCTCCTGCACGCCGTTTCGAGTTTCGGCGCTCAGGCTGATGGTGACGCTGCCGCGCGTGAGATGTCGGGCCGCCGCCTCGCGAACTTGCGGCTCGAGCGACTCCGATCCCGTCGGCAGCCGCAGGCGCAGGTCGAGCCCGCGGCCGTTCACGCTGCGCAGCTCCCAATGCCAAGAGACGTTGCCGGTGGCCCCGTCGGTGCGGGCAAACCCCGTCATGCTCTTGATGCTCATTGGGCGCTTCCGGCGGCAAGGTGCGTGCGGCCGGGCGGGCGCCCAGCGCGGGCCGCAATCTAACGGCAGCCGCGCGGGCCAACAAGGTGAGAGAAACTTACCCGCCACGCCTAGCCGCCGCCTCATTGGGCCGGGGGCGTCTGCTTCTTGGCGGTGGTCTTCTTGGGCTTGCGTACAGGCACGGGTGTCGTGCCGTTCGTAGCCGGCGCCGCATCCGGTGCGGGGGCGTCAGCGGCGGCCGGAGGCGCCGGTATCGCGGCGGCGGGCGCAGGCGCGGTCGCGGCCTCCTTCTTGGCGCGCTCCTTCTCGACTTTGCGCCAGTTGGAGACGGCCGCGTTGTGCTCCTTCAGCGTGTCGGAGAAAGTGTGCCCACCGGTGCCGTCGGCGACGAAATAGAGATCGGTGGTCGTCGCCGGGTTCAAGCTCGCCTCGATCGCGGAGCGGCCTGGGTTGCAGATCGGCGTCGGCGGCAGGCCATCGATCTGATAGGTGTTGTGCGACGACTTCTGATCGAGATCGGCGCGCGTCAAGGAGCGTCCCAACGGTCCCTGACCGCCGACGATGCCATAGATCACCGTCGGATCCGATTGCAGCCGCATGCCCTTGCGCAAGCGGTTCATGAACACGGCGGCGACGCGATCGCGCTCGTCGGGACGCCCGGTCTCCTTTTCAACGATCGACGCGAACACGACAGCCTCCTGCGGCGTCTTCAGAAGCAGCCCCGGCTTGCGCTTCTCCCACGCTGCCGCGAGGAACTGCTGCATCTTCTCCTTCATGCGCTCCAGAAGTGCGGCCCGCGTCATCCCCTTCTCGACGCCGTAGGTCTCGGGGTAGAGCGATCCTTCCGGCGGCACCGCGGCGATGTCGCCCGTCAGGTTCGCCTCCGCCTTCAGGCGCTCGACGATCTGCTGGCTCGTGAGGCCCTCTGGGATCGTCACCTTGTATTGGACCGCCTTGCCATCGGACAGGACGTCGACGATCTCGCGGATGCTCGCGTGCGGCTTGATCAGGTATTCGCCGTGCTTGAGGACCTTCTTCTTCGGTCCGATCCGGCTCTCGGCGAGGAAGCCGATCATGAACGGCCACCGGTCCGCGATGATGCCGTCCTTCTCCAGGAGCTCGGAGATCTCGTTACTGCTCAGGCCCTCGGGCACGACCACGGTGCGCGCAATCTCGAGCGGGCCCGGACGCTCGAACTCGTGATAGAGCAGCGCCGCAAGGCCTAAGCCGGCGAGCATGAGCGCGAGCGCAAGCGTGAACAGCGTGCTGCCGAAGCGGACGAACGGTCCCACGGCGGTCGGCCGGGCGCGGCCGTTGCCTTTGCGCGGCGGAGCCGGTGGGCGCGAAGGCTCGAGCATCTCGGACGGGCTGCGCGGGCGAATGCCGCCCCGACGATACTCGGGCTCCAGCCGCGGAGGCCGGGTGTAGCTCATGGGTCCGCTCCGTTGACCGACGAGGCTGTTCCCGCTCGGCGTCTGCAGAGTATGGGTCTGAACCCTATCGGCAAATGTGGCGAAAGCGCGAACGAACCGCCCCCCGGCCGCGCCACTAAACCGACCGGCGTGGCCTCTCCGCCTCATGCGACCCGGCGCAGAATCAACGAGGCGTTGGTCCCGCCGAAGCCGAACGAGTTGGACAGGACGGTATTGATCTGGCGCTTCTTCGCCGTATGCGCCACGAGATCGATCGCGGTCTCAACCGACGGGTTGTCGAGGTTCAAGGTGGGCGGCGCGACGTTGTCGCGAATGGCGAGCACGGAGAAGATCGCCTCGATGGCGCCGGCGGCTCCCAGCAGATGCCCCGTCGCCGACTTGGTCGACGACATGGCGAGCTTGCCCGTGGCGTTGCCGAACAGGCGCTCGACCGCGGCAAGCTCGATCTCGTCGCCCATCGGCGTCGAGGTACCGTGCGCGTTAACGTAGTCGATGTCGCTCACCTCGATCTCGGCGCGCTTTAGCGCGGCTCGCATGCAGCGATAGGCGCCGTCGCCGTCGGCGGCGGGTGCGGTAATGTGGAAGGCGTCGCCCGACATGCCGTAGCCGATGACCTCGGCGTAGATCTTGGCGCCGCGCGCTCTGGCGTGCTCGAGTGTCTCGAGCACCACGACGCCGGCCCCTTCGCCCATGACGAACCCGTCGCGGTCCTTGTCATAAGGGCGAGACGCCTTCTCGGGCCGATCGTTGAAGCCGGTCGAGAGCGCGCGGCATGCGGTGAAGCCGGCGACCGCGATGCGGCAGATCGGGGATTCGGCGCCGCCCGCAACCATCACGTCGGCGTCGCCCAGCGCGACGAGGCGCGCGGCGTCGCCGATGGCGTGCGCGCCCGTCGAGCAGGCGGTGACGACCGCGTGGTTCGGACCCTTCAATTGATGCTTGATGGAGACATAGCCCGAGGCAAGGTTGATGAGGCGGCCGGGGATGAAGAAGGGGCTGACGCGGCGCGGGCCCTTGTCACGCAGAAGCAGCGAGGTGTCGGCGATGCCTGATAGGCCGCCGATGCCGGAGCCGATGAGAACGCCCGTGCGCTCCTGCTTCTCGGCCGTGTCGGCCGCGTAGCCGGAATCGGCGATCGCCTGCGTCGCGGCCGCCACCGCGTAAATGATAAAGTCGTCGACTTTGCGCTGCTCCTTGGGCTCCATCCAATCGTCCGGATTGAACTTACCCTCGGCGGTGGCACCGCGCGGCACGAAGCAGCCTATCTGGCAGGTCAGGTCGTCGACCTCGAACTCGGTAATGCGGCGCGCCCCATTCGCACCCGCGATCAGCGCCTGCCACGACGCCTCCGCGCCGCACCCCACGGGCGAGACCATCCCAAGTCCTGTGATGACGACGCGACGCATTCTGGTCCTTCGGATCTTCCGTGCTGTCCGCCCGGTTCACCCCGCGCTCGGATTGCCGAAGACAAGCCCGGGCTTCGCCCCCCTTCTGGCGCCCCGCGGCTTGCCCAGGCTGGCAGTGAGGGAATACGCCTCAGGCGGCGCTGGCGTTCTTCTCGAGAAATTTCACCGCATCGCCGACGGTGAGGATGTGCTCGGCGGCATCATCGGGAATCTCGCAGCCGAACTCTTCCTCGAAGGCCATCACGAGCTCGACCGTGTCCAAACTGTCGGCGCCCAGGTCGTCGATGAAGCTGGCGTTCTCGGTGACCTTGTCGGCCTCCACGCCCAAATGCTCCACGACAATCTTCTTCACGCGCTCCGCGACATCGCTCATCGTCTTCCCTCGCGTCAGTTGCTCTTGGCAATTTGCAGTTCGTTACTGTTGGGTTCGCCCTTGGTCCGGTCGCTGCTATCTATCCGCACTGGCTCGCGACTGGCGGGCACTGACACGACGCGGGTATCCAACTTCTCGCACCTTGTGCAGCGGCCAAACATAAGGCCCAAGCGAACGTGTGCGTAAGCGCCAGGGGCCGGGAAACCGTTCGGCTCGTTAACACACTTAGCTGGCCTTGGCCAGCGCCCGCAAGGGCCTTCCGTCGGCGCTAGAATTCCAGAAAACGCCGCTCCGGAAGGGTCCGCCGGAAGCCTGGGGATGGTTTGCTAGCATGGGGCCTAAATCATCGCCATGCCGCCGTTGATATGCAGGGTCTGGCCCGTGACGTAGGCCGCCTCCTCGCTCGCGAGGTAAACGACCCCGGCGGCTATCTCCTCGGGCTTTCCGAAGCGCTGGGAGGGAATCATCTTGGCGATTTCCTCCGTCTGCTTCTGATTGAGGGCCTGGGTCATTGGCGTCACGATGAAGCCTGGCGCGATGCAATTGGCGGTGATGTTGCGCGAACCCACCTCGCGTGCGAGCGACTTCGTCATGCCGATCATGCCGGCCTTGGAGGCGGCATAGTTACCCTGGCCAGGGTTGCCGAACACGCCGGAGATCGAGGCGATATTGATGATGCGCCCGAAGCCGGGCTTTGTCCGCAGCATGGCACGGGCGGCGGCGCGGCACAGCATGAACGTGGACGTGAGGTTGACCGCGATCACCTCGTCCCACTGCTCGTCCTTCATCACCATGAAGAGGTTGTCGCGCGTGAGCCCGGCGTTGTTGACGAGGATGTCGAGACGCCCGAGCTTCGCGATCGCCTCGTCGATCAGCTTTGACACCGCGGCGCGGTCGCCGAGATCGCAGGGCAGCACATGCACGCGATCGCCGAGCTCCTTTGCCAGCTCCTCGAGCTTTTCGGCTTGCCGCCCAGAGACGGCGACGGTGGCACCCTGCTGATGCAGCGCGCGGGCGATGGCTCCGCCGATGCCGCCGGTCGCACCGGTGACGAGCGCCGTCTTGCCCGAGAGATTGAACATGGAAAGTCCTCTAACTGTTAAGTTGGGCGAGCGCAGCGTCGATGTCCGCCGGCGAGCCTATGCTCACCGCGCTGACCGAGGGATCGATGCGCTTGGCAAGACCCGCGAGGACCTTGCCGGAGCCGATCTCGTAGAAATGTGTGACGCCGTTCGCTGTCATGTAGGTAACACACTCGCGCCAGCGCACCGTGCCGGTCACCTGCTCGACAAGCCGCTTCTTGATCTCGGTGGGATCGCTGATTGCTGCCGCGAGCACATTGGCGACGACGGGGACCGCCGGCGATCTCATCTCGACCGCTGCAAGCGCCTTAGCCATCGCATCCGCGGCAGGTTGCATCAGCGTGCAATGGAAGGGCGCGGAGACCGGCAACGGCACCGCGCGCCGAACGCCGAATTCCTTGCCGACCGCGGGTACCCGGTCGATCGCCGACTTCTGGCCGGAAAGCACGACCTGCGTCGGCTCGTTGTCGTTGGCGACCTGGCAAACCTCGCCCTGCGCGGCCGCTTCCGCCACCTTGCGCGCGGCATCGATGCCCACGCCGAGCAGCGCCGTCATCGCACCCTGGCCAACGGGAACCGCCGCCTGCATGGCTTGCCCGCGCAGCTTCAACAGGCGCGCGGCGTCGGCGAGCGAGAAAGCTTCCGCCGCGGCAAGTGCGGAATATTCGCCGAGCGAGTGGCCGGCGACGAACTTGACCTTGTCCTTCAGCGAGAAGCCCTTCTCGCGCTCGAGCACGCGCATTACGGCCATGGACACGGCCATGAGCGCGGGCTGCGCGTTCTCGGTCAGGGTCAGCGTCTCCTTGGGCCCCTCCCACATGATCTTGGAAAGATCCTGGGATAGCGCCGCGTCGACCTCCTCGAACACCTCGCGCGCGGAGGCGTAGGTCTGGGCGAGCTCTCGCCCCATCCCAACGTCCTGGCTGCCTTGTCCGGGAAAGATGAATGCAATGGCCATGCGAGACCGGGCACTCCTTGCGATTTGGCTCGCAAGAACACCGGCGAACTCCGGCTGTCAAGCACCGGGGGAACGCGCTTAGGCGGTGTCGCCGACGTCATGGGCCGTGCTATTTTCCGCGGGTGGGACCTGACCCGGAGCAGCGAAATGCGCGTCGCCGTCCATGCTCTTCTTGCCCTGGCTCTGGCGGGGCTCGCCGGCCAAGCAGTCGCCGCTCGAGCCTGCGACGCCGCCGTTCACTATAGCTACAACGAGCCGGTGGAGATCGAGGGCGTGATCAAGTCCGGCACCGGCCATCACGAGGCGCAGGGAGACTTCTTCTATACTTACCTGGAGCTAGACCAGCCGGTCTGCGTCGATGCACCCAAAGAGGGAGGCGACGGCGATTTCGGCACCACCGGCACCGAGAAGGCGATCGGCCGCATCCAGGTCGGGGGCGAGGCGAGCCAGAGCGACCTGCCGGCGGACGGGACGCGCGTCGTGGTGAAGGGCACCCTCTTCGGCGCCCATACCATGTGGCACGTCGAGCCCGTGCTGATCGACGCCGCGAGCCTAGCACCCAAGCCGAAGTAGAGCCCGCCCCTTGCCGGCCCTGAAAATTCAGCTATAAAGCGCCCCTTACCCGCTCCGGCTGGAGGCTGAACGGGGGGCTGCCTGCAAGGCGGTTGGGCATCACGCGCCCGGCTCCCGGTGTCTTCGCTCTCATGGGTGACCTGTTGGGCCAATCCAGGTCCATAAGGGGCTTTGCGCCGGGGCAGTGAAACGGAAGAAAGGCCACGCACATGGCTCTTTATGAGCATGTCTTCCTGGCGCGCCAGGACGTCTCGAACACTCAGGTCGAGGCCCTCACCAAGGAATACTCCGACATCATCGAGCAGGGTGGCGGCAAGGTCACCAAGTCGGAGTATTGGGGCGTCAAGTCGCTCGCCTACAAGATCAAGAAGAACCGCAAGGCGCACTTCTCGCTGCTGAACATCGATGCTCCGCCCGCGGCCGTGGCCGAGATGGAGCGCCGCATGGGCATCTCGACCGAGATCATTCGCTTCCTCACCGTGAAGGTGGAGCAGCACGAGACCGAGCCCTCGGCCATGATGCGCAAGAGCGACCGCGATGAGCGCGGCGACCGCGGAGATCGCGGCTTCGGCGGCCGCGGCGGCCCGGGAGGTCGCGGCGGCGGCTTCCGCGGCGATCGCGATGGCGGCGGCGGCCGTGGAGGTTTCCGTGGCGATCGCGAGGGCGGTCCGCGTGGCGACCGTGGCGGCGAGCGCGAAGGCTCGACCTTCCGCGCGCGGCCTCCGCGTGATGGCGACCGGCCTCCGCGCGACGGTGACCGTCCGCCTCGCCCCCCGCGCGAAGCGAGAGACACCCCTGCCGCCGGCCCCGCGCCGAGCACCGACCGCAATTCGAATTCGGAGACCTAACCCATGGCCGAGATCGCCACACCGGCCCCCGCCCGCCGGCCATTCCATCGCCGCCGCAAGACCTGCCCCTTCTCGGGCGAGCATGCGCCGAAGATCGACTACAAGGACGTGCGCCTCCTCGGCCGCTATGTGTCCGAGCGCGGCAAGATCGTGCCGAGCCGCATCACGGCCGTGTCCGCCAAGAAGCAGCGCGAGCTCGCCAAAGCGATCAAGCGCTCGCGCTTCTTGGGCCTGCTGCCGTACGTCTTGAAGTGAGCTAGTGCCGGGCGGCGGGATCTCTCCCTTGCCAAGGGAGCGCTCCACCGGCCGGGTGCATGAGACGACAAGGTTGGGGCGGACATTGTTCCGTCTCTAACCGCGATACCGCGGGACAGCTGTTAAATGCCGTATTCGCTCCTCATCGGGCTTGGCGCCGGATTCGTCTCGGCGGTTGTGTTCGCCTCGGCGACCACGGGCCCGATGTTCTCGCGCCTTCTCCTCTTCCTGCTGACGCCGCTCGCGCTGTTCCTGGCGGGGTTCGGCGCCGGACCGACGATCGCCGTCATCGCCGGCATTGCCGGCACCGCGATCGTGTGGGCTGCCGGCAGCGCTGCCGCGGCCGTCGTATTTGCCGCAAGCCAGGCGGTTCCCGCCATTGTGCTCGTCTATCTCGCCTCGCTCAACCGCAAGACCGGCGCGGCCACAGAATGGTATCCGGCTGGCCGCATCGTGATCGCGGCGGCGCTTCTGGCCAGCGCCTTCTCGGTGCTCACTCTTTTCCTGCTCGGCGCCGACATCGACCAACTCCGCTCGACGCTGCGGGGCCTGCTCGAGCAGTTCGTCAACAACGAGCTGCCGAAGATGCCCGACGCGCCCGTGCTCGGGCCGCAGGAGATCGACGAGGCAACCTCGGTCGCGCTTGCGCTGCTCCCCGCCGCTTCCGGCATCTCGACCATGGGAAGCCTCCTATTCAACATGTGGCTCGCGGGACGCGTCACGCTCGCGTCCGGGCGCCTGCAGCGCCCATGGCCGGATCTGGCCGCGATTTCATATCCCGTCGGCACGCCGCTCTTGTTTGCGGTGGCAACGGGCGCAGGCTTCCTTGCCGGCATGCCGGGTCTGATCGGCGCGGGCTTCGCGGGTCCGTTGTTCTTCGCCTACGTGCTCCTGGGCCTTGCTGTCGTCCACTACGTGACGCGCGGGCACTCCTGGCGCCCCTTCGCGCTTTGGGGCCTCTACCTCACCCTCTTTGTCGTGAACACGCTCGCCTCGCTCGGCCTTGCCCTTCTCGGCCTCGCCGACGCCGTCTGGCCCATCCGCAAGCCGCCTGCCTCGAGCAGCGCCCCGCCGCCATCCTGACACCCGAACATCGAGAGAAAGAAGGAGCATTCCCCATGCAAGTCATTCTGCTTCAGCGCATCGGTCGCCTTGGCCAGATGGGCGACGTCGTCAACGTGAAGGACGGCTTTGCGCGCAACTTCCTCCTGCCGCAGAAGAAGGCGCTGCGGGCGACCGAGGAGAACCGCAAGCACTTCGAATCCCAGCGCCACCAGCTCGAGGCGAACAACCTCGAGCTGAAGAAAGAGGCCGAGGCCGTCGCCGAGAAGCTCGCCGGCAAGACCTTCGTCGCCATCCGCTCGGCCGGCGATACCGGCCAGCTCTACGGCTCGGTCTCGACGCGCGACATCGCCGAGGTGATCACCGCCGGCGGCTTCACCGTCGATCGCCGCCAGATCATCATGGAGCGCCCAATCAAGGAGCTCGGCCTGCACGAGACGAGTGTCGCCCTGCACCCGGAGGTCGTCGTCAAGGTGATGCTCAACGTCGCCCGTTCCGAGGACGAGGCCGGGCGCCAATCGCGCGGCGAGGACGTGACCGTCGTCAAGGAGGAGAAGCTCGAGCTCGAGACCTTCAACCCCGAGATGTTCGAGGAAGGCGCAGCCCCGGCGGACGGCGAGACGCCGAGCGAAGGCGAAGGCGAAGGCGCCTGAGGCACTTAAGCCGGCGCGGACGCCGATTCGCGCCGGCCAAGCGAATTCCCGCGCCCGTGTGCATAGCGGGGACGAGCCCCCTTGACGGCTCGACGGTGCCCCGGCGGAATCGGATACGTTCCGCCGCATGGCACAAAAAGCGACCCTCGTTTCCGACCGGCTCAAGTCGGCCTCCGCCGATGACGCCGTCCCCTTCCGGCAAGCCCCGCACAACCTGGAGGCCGAGCAGGCTTTGCTCGGCGCCATCCTCGTCAACAACGAGGCGATGGACCGGGTGTCGTCGTTCCTGGAGCCCCACCATTTCTTTGATCCGCTGCATCAGCAGATCTTCGAGACGGCGGCTAAGATCATTCACGCCGGCAAGAACGCGACGCCGATTACGCTACGCACGTTCTTCGAGCGGGCCGAGCCGATCTCGTCCAATCTGACGGTGC
>CAXMLT010000538.1:0-4536 GCA_964194245.1 uncultured Hyphomicrobium sp. | reverse complement strand
GGCCACTACTACGCCGGCGCCGGCAACCGCTTCTGGTCGACGCTCCACCACGTCGGCATCACGCGGCGCGAGTTTGCGCCCGAGGACGACGCGAGCCTGATGGATCTCGGGATCGGCTTCACCGACCTTTCGAAGGTGGGCCGCGGAGCGGATGACAAAATCACGAAGGACCAAATCGACCTCGATCGGTTCGAACGATCGCTGCGCATCTGCCAACCGCGCGCAATCGCCTTCACGGGCAAGAAGGCTGCGAGCCTCTGGCTGAAGCGGCGGACCGATCGCATCCGGTACGGCGGCCAGCGTCCGCGCGACAACCTGCCCCAGGTGTTCGTGTTGTGCTCACCATCGGGCGCCGCGCGGCGCTACTGGCGACTCGATTCCTGGCACGAACTCGCGGACTGGCTGCGCGCGACGCGGCCGTGGCGTTTTTGAAAGCGCGCGCTGCTAAGCTTTGCAACAAATCTGCGATGGTTTCCGCGCAACAGCACCGCGACGACAAAGCGCCGCGCGGGCTTGTCGGCGGCGGTGATGCCTCTTAGATGGCCCGAGGCACGTTCAATCGGCACGTCCGCGAATATGCATGCAGTCCCCACCTGCCCTTCACCAGGAGCCTTAGCCATGCCTGAAGGATCGCGCGCCCAAGCCTCTATCACCACCGACCTCTTCGATCCCGTCCAGCTCGGACCCACCTCCCTTTCAAATCGCATCGTCATGGCGCCGCTGACCCGCTCGCGCGCTGATGATGCCGGCGTCCCCGGCGAGCTGCAGGCGACCTACTACGCTCAGCGTGCCTCCGCCGGCCTCATCATCACGGAAGCCACCAACATCAGCGCCCAAGGCAAGGGCTACATCCGTACGCCCGGCATCTGGACGCCCGAGCAGGTCGCCGGCTGGCGCCTCACCACCAAGGCGGTGCACGACAAGGGCGGGAACATCTATCTGCAGCTCTGGCACGTTGGCCGCGTCTCCCACCCCGATCTGCAGCCGGGCCACCGGCTCCCCGTGGCGCCGAGCGCGGTGCGCGCCGAAGGTCAGCAGGCCTACACCTACGAGGGGTTCAAGCCGCTCGTCACGCCGCGCGCACTCGAGACCGAAGAGATCGCCGGCATCGTCGCCGACTACACACACGCCGCCAAATGCGCCAAGGATGCCGGCTTCGACGGCGTCGAGATCCACTCCGCCAACGGCTACCTGCTGCAGCAGTTCCTGTCCGACAAGACCAACAAGCGCACCGACCGGTACGGCGGCTCCATCGAGAACCGCACGCGCATCGTGGTCGAGGTCGTCGATGCGGTGACGCGCGTATGGGGCGGCTCGCGCGTCGGCATCAGGCTTTCCCCGCTGACGAAGTTTGCGGACATCGGCGACAGCAACCCGGAGCCCGTGTACCTGTCGCTGATCGAGCAGATCAATCCGTTCGGACTCGCCTACATCCATGTCATCGAGGGCGACACCGGCGGCGAGCGCCACCCGCTCCACAGCTTCGACCTGCAGAAGCTGCGCCGCGCCTTCAAAGGCCTCTACATGGCCAACAACGGCTACGATCTCGAGCTTGCCATCGAGGCGCGCGCCGAGAACCTCGCCGACCTCATCTGCTTCGGAAAGCCCTTCATATCGAACCCCGATCTGGTTGAGCGGCTGCGCGAGGGTGCGACGCTGACGCCGCCCGATCCGGCGACGTTCTATGCTGGAGACGCGAAGGGCTATATCGACTATCCGGCGCTCGCATAGCCGGAGGTCGCCACCCAGCCCTCGGTCATTCCGTCATGGTTAAGTCGGCGCCGGTAGCGTTTTTCTCGGAATTTTGCGCCTTTTGGGCAACCCATGCGCGGGCATGGCAACGCCGCGCCGAATTTCGGGCGCTCACGACATAATTAGCTCACGTAGGCGTGGTCCGTTTTCCTCGACACGGGGTGTCGCATGTCAGTCGAGGGAGGTTTGCGTGTTTGGGCGTAGTCACAATCCTGAGCCGAAGTTTCCGGGTGCCCTGGGCACGAGCCCCGAGACGACATCTCCGCGGCCACCCGCACCGACCGGCTTCGTGCCGGCGCCCGGCAGCCGGCCCGTATCGATCATCGGATCCGATCTCGCCATCGTCGGCCAGAAGATCACGCTCGTGTGCCAGAGCACGCTCATGGTCATCGGCGAGGTCAACGGCGACATCAACGGCGACGACGTGACGATCGGCGATACCGGCAAGGTCACCGGCACCATTACGGCGCGCTCGATCACGGTGCACGGCAAGGTCAAGGGCGCGCTGCGCGGCGAGACCATCGCGCTGCATCCGACAGCTCACATCGAAGGCGACGTGGTGCAGAAGAACCTCATCATCGCCGAGGGCGCGAAGTTCGACGGACGCGTGCGCGTCGCCAAGGACGCTTCCGAGATCAAGCCCGTGCTCGATGCCGCTGCGGTTGCCGCCGCCACGGTTGCGGGCTGACGGCGGCGATCGGTTCGAGGATTCGCTAAAAGCTCAGGCCGACGTCTTGTCGAGGCCGGTGATGCGCTCGAGCAGCCGCGCCCTGCGCGAGGGCTTGGCGGCATCCGCGCTCCCGGAGTCTGCCGGCTTGGCGGCCGTCGCCCCAGAAGCGGGCTCGGCGGCGCTTGCGGGCTCCTTCGCGCTGTCCCCGTCGAGCGCCTTGAGGAAGCCACTCACGCGCCGCGGATTACCCTTCTCCTTCTGCACCTCTTCCTCAGGCGCACCCGCACGCACAAGCCGCGTCACCCGCGGATCGTTGATGCGATCGACGAGCGGCCGGCTTGCCGGCTCCGCTGGCGGAGCGGAGCGACGCGCCGCGCCAGACGCCTGCACCGTACCCGACCCCAGCCGGCGCATCTCTTCCATGAAGTAGGCCGCCTGCCGCGCGAGCCGCTCGTTGCCGGAGGCGACCTCCGCACGCAGCACCTGGATAGTCGAGCCCTGCTCGTCCGACAGCGCCTTCAGCGCGCTCAGCCTCGCCTTCAGCGCGATCTTGCTGTCCTTGATGCCGCGATCGTCGCTGTCGGCGGACTCATACGTCGTCAGCGCCGCCTTGAGCCGCAACACCTCGGCCGCCTGGTCCTGGTTGACGGCCTTGAGGCGTCGAATCTCGGCCTGCGTCTGCGCATCGGCGGCGCCTCCCGCGGCAGTGGCGGCCTCCATGGCGTTGTCGACGGCCTTGAGCGACGCGGCGCTCTGCTCGGTGCTCGAGCTCAGCCCAAATCCCTTGCGCCGCCCCACGACCTTTGCGGGCCGGCTCGGCTCGTGCGCGCCGTTGGCACCAGCCAGCGGCTCGCGATCGGCAAGAGCCGCAGCCGCTTCCGCCGCCGGTCCGGCGCGCGTCAGCATCGCCTGCAGCCGCGCGATGAGAGCGGCCTGATCCCGGGTCTTCGTGCGCAGCGACTCGATCTCGGTGCGCAGCGCCACCTCGCCGTCGAAGCGCGGGTCGCCGAGGCCTTCGCGATTGCGCGCGGCACGCGTATTGAGCGCGGCCTTGAGCCGGTGCACCTCGTCCGATTGCTGAGCGTTGATCTGTGTGGCTTCCTCGAGCGCGCGAGCCTGCTTGTCGCTGCCCTGGCTGAGCGTCACGATCTCGCGGTCGCGCTGGAAGAGCAGCTTTCTAGCTTCCGCCAGCCGGTGCTCGACCTTCGGCAGCCGGTCCATGATCGTCTGCTCGAGCACGCGGCGGGCGTTCTCGTGCTCCTCCAGCGAGGAGCGCTGCTGTGCCACGCCGACTTCGAGACTGGATATCGCCGCGTCGCGGCGGTTGAGCTCGACCATCTGCCGGGCCGCGGCTTCCGCAGCCTCCTCGACCGTCATCTCCAGCTTGTGGATGCGGATTGCGTACTCGGCCCGCAGCCGATCCTTGTCGGCACGGATCTCCGCTTCGGTGAGCGGCATGGAGCGCTTGAGGAATTCGGTCGTGAGGCGCGCTACCCGCCGCCGATAGAGGGGCGACAGGAACAGCGTCAGCAGCGCCGCCGTGAGGAAGCCAAGGGCCGCCAGCATGACCATCTCGATACTGATCACGCGCGCGTCCTCGACTGCGAAATCCGACGCAAACTCACCCCCTCGGTCCCATTGAGACGGAGCCCCCCCGGACCGATTATCCGACTAGCGAGCATCATGCGCAATGCATCCACCGCGCTTCTCTCCACCGGGCGCTTCTATCCCTATACGGCAGCGACTCAAAACGGGTTCCACGTGGGCTCCCGCGTATACTTTAAATAGCCCACGTTGGCACCTAGCCTGAGCCCAATGCCCGACCGGATTGGCGCCAGCGTCACACTGCCGTGGGTCTGGAACTGGATGCCGACGCCGCCGACGATGTAGGCTGACCCCTGCACGCCGGCATAGCGCTCATAGATCTGCATGGGGTCGCGCAGGTTGTAGACCAGAATCATGGCCTTGGACCCCTCGCCGCCGAAGTCGTAGCCGACCGACGGCCCCTGCCAGTAGACCTTGTGGACGCCAGCGTCCTTCGTATAGAGCGTGCCCTCGCCGTACCGCAAACCCGCGACAAAAGCGCCGCCGGCATCCTCGCCCAGGATGTAGCC
>CAXMLT010000537.1:0-5855 GCA_964194245.1 uncultured Hyphomicrobium sp. | reverse complement strand
TCACCCTCGACGACATGAAGCGCGTGGCCAAGAGCCTGCTCGACACCCAGAACCTGATCGTCACCATCGTCGGCAAGCCAAGGCTCGTGGCTATCGCCAAGAAAGGGTGAAGCTCGGGCGAATCGACCCTTGAGGCGTCGAGGCGTTTCCTTCGGCATAGGCTCCGTCGCAGAGCGCTCGGAAATGCACGTACCCCGACGGTTGAACCGACTTCGGCACGTGGCCCATAGTGGCCCGCGCCCGACGTACCGCTCTGACCACAATTCGTCAGTCAATTTGGAGAACAAGCGCAGCTGCGAGCTTAGATGACACCTTCCCCGCCAAATCCTGCCGGTTGTCGTCGTAGCGCATCGTCGTCTGCGGATTGGCATGCCGCGCATGGGCCTGAGCTGCCCGCACGTCGCCGTTGCTGGTGTCGAGGGCAGCGGTGATGCTGGCGTGCCGCAAGCCATGCGGACGCGCCCTGACGCCCGCCAGATCACCCAAGCTCCGGATGACGCGGTAGAGGCCATTGCCCGTCATCCGGCGCCCTGGTCTGAGACCGGCGACATTGACCAACAGCGCATGCTCGTCGTCATGCACGGGCCCACGCACGGCTAACCAGCCGTCAATCGCCTCCATCGTTGGCACCGGCAGCGTGCGCGCTTCTTTCTGTGCCTTCCCTTTACCCAGCACCCACAGCCGACGCCCGTCCCGGTCCACGTCATCAACATCAAGGCCGACAACCTCTCCGCGGCGGAGACCGAGGTCGAACATCAGCCGAATGATGGCGGTGTCACGGGCCGCCTTGGCTGGTGACTTCTCCGCTGCTGCCCGCAGCAATGCGCGCGTGCCATCAAGACCTGGTCCCCGCGTGTCCCGGTAGGTTTGCGCCTTGAGGCCCTTGACCTCCGGCACCCAGGTGGTCGCCCCAATGGTCCGCGCGAACCGCAGCGCCGAACGCACAGCTGACAGCCGGCGGTTGATCGTGGCAGGCGCCAGGCCGGCCTCCTGCATGGCTGCGCGCCACGCCAGAAGCCATCTGTTGCCCGCGCCCGCGGAGAGAGCGATCAGTGCGCCCAGCGCCTCTCCTTGGCCTCTGGCGCCCTGGAAGGCGGCGAAGGCGGCGAGGTCTTGGCGATAGGCGTTGAGCGTGTTGGGCGAGCGGCCGGCGAGAAACTCACGGTAGAGCCTCTCGCCTGGCCCCACGGCTGCCGGCAGCAGAGTCCTGCCGGCAGGCCGCAGCATTGCCTCCTGGGTTATGACCGGAGCGCCTAGGAGACCAAGTCCGCGAGTTCGGCGCTCTCGCGATGGTCAGCAAGCCAGAGGACGGCCAAGACGACGGCCAAGAGAGCCCGGTCGTCGCCGCAAAACTCCTCGTCGAGGCGTGCTCGCACCTTCTCCCAGCTGTCCCGCGGCCTCCTCCAAAGCACGCGGTAGGCGGCAATCTCGGCAAGCGTGACCAGATCGAGCCGGGTCATGGGCGGGTTCTTGGCTAACTTGGCACTCAAGGCAAGGAGCTGATCATCCAGCTCGGAGCGCTCAGCCTCAGCTGCTTCCTCTGCCTCGGCGTCATCCGCCTCACTCGCAGCAGAGATTTTGTCGTCCGCCGCGTTCAGCGCCGCGACCAGGCGCCGAGCTTCGGCAAGGTCCGCGTGCTCATTCTCGTTAGCAGGTGCCATCTGCGAGACCACGGCTAAGGCTTCGGCAGGCTGCAATGTTGCATAGCCGAGAACTGCGGCTCCTGCGAGACGAGCGGTTTGGGATAGGATGCTGCGGCGCGTAGGCGTTGGGTTGGCAGACGTGGTAAGGGCGTCACTAGCCTTCGACATTGGTTCCTCCATTGTCGTGGGTTAGGGCCTCGAAGGTGTTGACGCACCTTCGGGGCCCGCATTTTCATGTGCACGGCCGCTTCCGGCCGCTTGACAACTAAACTCTATTAAATCCTAGTTGTCATGGCAAGAGAGAACAGATGGCAAATCCACAGAAGCCTATCATATCGTTCGTGATCGACGCGCCCACTAAAGAGTCGTTGCAGCGGTTCGCCGTCGAAGATCAACGCAGCCTCTCCCAATACATTTCGATTTTGCTTCGCGAGCACGTTGAGCAGAGAACTAGCCGTAAGCGCGTCAATAAGAGGAAGTGAGCAGATCGACTGCGTCCTTTGGGGGCAACATGACAGCCGTGATCGACGTTGATGATGAGACGTTCGGAAGGCTTCTCGACCCCGAAGCGGCTAGGGTTGCCCATTATAGCGTTGGCTTCATCTTGAGGCAGGTCAACAGCGCTGGCGAACATGGAGTGCTAGCCGGGTCGGCAACGCTCGTGTCCATTGACGGTGTGGACGGCGTATTGACTGCCGCGCATGTTGTACGCAACTTCCGAGACCAGGGCTGATAGTCGTTGGCTACCGTCGAGGAGCCAGCCACCAAGTGACATTCGATCCGAAGCTCTGTCGCGACATTAGCTTTCACGCGGGAGGCCCAGCGAAGGACGGACCCGATCTTTCTTTCCTAGTGCTGCCTCCAGACACGACTGCCGTCCTGAGCGCGACGAAGTCCTTTTACAATTTGTCCAAGCGCCAAACTGAGATGTTGAAGGGCGCCACGCCTCGCGACTACGGATTTTGGGCAATTGCCGGAATGGCTGATGAGTGGACTGCTGATGCACCACCTGAAAAGGGCATTCTAAAAGTCCAATCGTTTTATGGCCGGCTCCTTGGAGGGCTTGAGATATGCTGGTCCTCCTCGGGCAACTTCGACTATGCGACCTTTGAAGCCCGCCACGGCGAGGGGTACGGCGGCCCTCAAAGCTTCGAGGGATACAGCGGCGGCGGACTTTGGCAGTTTGTCGTTAAGCCAGGGGCGAGCGGGCCTGTTGTCGAAAGCTGGCACCTAAGGGGAGTCGCGTTCTACCAGTCAGGACTAACGAGCCGGGGCGATGCCCAAAGCCGAGAGATTACTTGCCACGGCTCGGAAAGCATCTATCGCGTGCTGATTGAGCGCGTGCGCGCCGACCTGCGTACCGAGGGGGATCGCGACGGCTCTTCCCGCGTTGTCTAACCGCCGAACTAATTCGAGTGCCAGTGGCGATGAGGTTGGCGCGATGGTCGGCGAGCACCCAACACAGACGATACTTCCGAGCGACGATCTTAAGCCGGCATGGCGGGCAGCCTGCATTGCCTATCGCGAGGTTCGCCGCGCCGGACAGCTCGATCAACCGGCAAGGCTTGCGGCACGCGCAGCAATTATAAGCGAACGTCCGGACCTAGATGAGCGCTCTGCTGGGCGGCAGGCATCGGCAGCGATCCACTACGCCTCGGTCTTTCACACGAAGTGGCGGTGGAGGGGCGTCGGTGATACACGCTGGAAGCCCGATTGAGCGAGGCCAAGCTACCGGGGCCGCTTGCGAGCCTCGGCGGCCCACTGCTGCATGGTGAGTCGTCGAATACGAGTGCCGCTCCCATAAGGAACCACGCACCACCCCCTAATCATCCGCCGAGGCGCGCCAGTGCGGCGTCAATGCGGTCGCGCGTTCGTTTATCAGGATCGAGCGACAGCGCCGTTCGCAGATCGGCGATCGCTTCCTGTTTGCGACCTAGGGCCTCGAGAATGTGACCGCGAGCACAATAGGTAGCAGCGGCGGTCTTCCAGCCATGGGACAATATGTTGTCGACGTCGGCTAATCCCTCTTGCAGCTTGCCGAGCTTATAGTAGGTCCATGCGCGGCCGTCGTAGAGCCCAATGATGCCCGGAGCAATGCTGATCGCCTCGTTGTACTCTGCCAATGCCCGCGCGTATTCGCCCTTCCCCTCGAATGCCGCCGCGCGACCTCCGAGCACCGCCGGATCGTGCGGTCTCTTCTTTTCATAAGCGTCGAAGTCCGCTAGGGCGCGATCGTAGTCGCCCACCGCGAGGTACGCTCCTCCGCGATCCAAGAGGCGTTGCTCCCAAGGGTCGAGCCGCACAAGCGCTTCGCGATCAGCGAGCGCGCGTTGGTAGTCACCAAGATGCTGATAGAGACGCGCGCGCATGTGCAGTGTCGAGACATCATCGGGCTTGATCTCGAGTGCCTTGTTGTAGTCGGCGAGCGCGCCATCGTAGTCCTTTTGCCAATCCTCGAAGGTCCCGCGGTAGTAATGGGCGTCGTAGGAGTTGGGTCTGAGTTCGATGGCCTTGGTGTAGTCGGCGAGTACCCGCTGCATTCGCTCCTTGTCCTTATTATTGAAGCGGTTTGCGCCGGCCCGGGCTATATAGGCCTCCGCCAGAGAGGCGTTCAGCTCAATAGCCTTCTCGAGGTCGGCGAGTCCCGGAGCCTGTTGGTATTTGCCCAAGTGGGCCACGCCGCGATGGTAGTAGAGAAGGTCAAGACCGGGACTGCCAGGTCGGCTTTCCTCGATGAGACGCGTGCATGCGGCGATGGCGTCGTCGCCTCCGCTCCTTTCACATACCGCTCGGTCGCCCTCAGCAGCCTGCGCCGACGACAGGAACAGTCCGGCTGCAAAACCCATTTTCAACAGGTGCCGCATGTGAGAACCAGTCCGCAAATGCCGCAGCATCAGACGCGACAACGGGCGTGCTCGCGATCTAAGCTCAGAGTGTTGCCTTACTTCTGCTGCTCTCTTAACAACGGTTCAACTCTTCTCGCCGGTCCTGGCCTTTAGGTAGGTCTTTAGCGTGCATTGCGTGTAGCCCGTGTCGGCGAACTTCTTTTTGACGGCGGCCAGCGCCGCGTCACGACCATTTGCAACGCCTGCGGCACAGCTCGCCGTCGGCTGCGCGCAACACATCACCGCAAAGACATCGTTCATCTCCTTGGTGTCGGCGGGAACCGATGCACAAGTTTGCGAGACCTGTTTGCAGGAACCGATGGCAAGCTGGCGCGCCTGCTCCTCGGTCGTAGCCCAGACCAAATTAGAGGAGGCCTCATTGTTCGGATCGATCGCGGCCCAACGCTCCTGCGCTGAAGCCGAGTTGCTGAGCCGCTTGGCTTCTGCCGCTGCGTCGGCTCTGCGCTTTGCCTCAGCCTGCTGCGCAAGCCGCTGTGCCTCCGCCCTCCGCTTAGCCTTGGCTTCCTTTTGGGCTGCTACGGCCGCATCGGCCTTGCGATTGGCCTCCGATTCGTCAGCTAGATATTCATCGCATGGAACAGAGACCGTCAGACCGACACTCGGCATATACCGGGAGCACGCCGCTGAAGATTTCTTTGTGGCCGGCGCGATAGCGCCTATGTGGATCACCTGACCATCGATCGTCGCGATGGCATCCCCCGCAGCCAATCCGGATTTCTCTGCCGGCGCCCCCTCAAGCACCTTCACGACGATGGCGCCCGTTCCTGATTCCAACGCGAGCGAATTCGCTTCTTCTTCGGTCGGCTTGCGCCACTTTACACCGAGCACGGCGCGCGTTGGCGTCTTTAGCGTCCAAAGCTGTTGGGGCTTGTTGGCATCGCAATTCACGATGTGCAACGCGGCTCCGTTTTCCTTTACGCCGTTCCGGAGCTCCAGGCACAGGCCGTTAATACCAATGATCTGATGGTAATTGCCGCTCGCCACCATCTTCCAGCGTTGATTAGCCTTGTCCCCGCACGCCTCCAGACCGATGGAGTCTTGCGGATCACCTCGCCCCCATGCCTCGACGCATAAGCTGCCGATCTTGATCTGTTGGTTCGTCTCGTCATACGAGAAAACTTGAGCGGCTGGTCCTTCGACCAGTGTCTCGCCCAGTCTCACGCGAATATCCGACCGCCCAGATTTTCGTACGATGCCTATCGTCACTTCGGTGTTGGGCCGGCCCCAGGCAACTATTTTGTTGCAGTCCCACATTTGTATGCGCACGCCCGGCGATATCTGCGCATGAGGAACGTCGATGCATTTC
>CAXMLT010000536.1:0-9716 GCA_964194245.1 uncultured Hyphomicrobium sp. | reverse complement strand
GAGCCGATGACATTGCCGTAACGCACGACCGAGAAGCGGGCGCCGTCGCGGCCGGAGATGTGATTTGCAGCGACGAACAGCTTGTCGGAGCACAACTTGGTCGCGCCGTAGAGATTGATCGGATTGACCGCCTTGTCGGTCGACAACGCGATGACCCTTTTGGCCTTCTGGTTAATGGCGGCGTTGATGATATTCTCGGCGCCCATCACGTTCGTCTTGATGCATTCGATGGGATTGTATTCGGCGGCCGGCACCTGCTTCAGGGCGGCGGCATGCACGATGATGTCGATGCCTCGGAACGCGCGATCGAGCCGGTCAGGGTCGCGGATGTCGCCAAGGAAGAAGCGCAGCTGGGACTGCGTGAACTCCTGCTGCATCTCGAATTGCTTGAGCTCGTCACGCGAGAACACCACGACGCGCGCCGGATTGTGGCGCTTGATAAGCATGCGAATGAACGCCTGCCCGAAGGAGCCGGTGCCGCCGGTGACGAGGACATGCGCGCCGTCAAAGATACTTTCCATTGCTTGGTTCGTTCCGTTGCGAGCGCGATTATCGCGATCTAAAGAATCATTTGCCATTGCAGGGGCGTGCCGCGTTTGATGGCGTGCTTCACCTTCGCCCCCAGCACGATGTCGTAATATTTCGGCGCCAGGCCATGACCGGGCCTGATGATGCGCAAATTGTCGGCGGTGAGGGTTTCGCCCTCAGCAATGTCCCTGACGACATAGAGCGATGGTCGAAACGCGAGCGAGGCCACCTCCTCAGCGGTCGGCCCGAACTCGACCAAGCCAAGTGCCTCGTAGGCACGCCGCGTTTCTTCAACGAGACTTTTAAACTCATGCGGTTCGAGCGAGAAGGTCGCGTCGACGCCGCGGTCGGCGCGCGCGAGTGTGAAATGCTTTTCGATGACGCTCGCTCCAAGCGCGACCGCCGCCACCGCGGCACCGATGCCCAAGGTGTGATCCGAAAGGCCCACTTCGCATTTGAACATCGTCTTCAGGTAGGGAATCGAAGCAAGGTTCGAATTGCGTGGCGACGCCGGATAGGTGCTCGTGCATTTCAAAAGGACGAGGTCGCGGCAGCCGGCATCGCGCACTGTCGTCACGGCCTCATTGATCTCTGCGATGGAGGCCATGCCAGTCGACATGATCAGCGGCTTGCCGGTGGCCGCGACCTTGGCGAGCAGCGGCAAATGCACGTTCTCGAAAGAAGCGACCTTGTAGGCGGGAACATCGAGCGTTTCGAGATAGTCGACCGCGGTTTCGTCAAACGCCGTGGAAAATATTACAAGCCCGAGCGCACGCGCGCGCTGCATGATGCGCGGATGCCATTCCCAGGGCGTGTGGGCCTCTTTGTAAAGATCGTAAAGCGATCGGTCTGCCCACGGACTATCCGGATTTCTGACGAAAAAATCGGGCGCGTAGGCATCGATCGTCAGTGTGTCCGCGGTGTAGGTCTGCAACTTGATGGCGTGGGCGCCGGTCGAGGCCGCTGCTTCGACCAAAGCGAGCGCGCGGTCCAGCGAACCGTTGTGATTACCGGAAAGCTCGGCGATCACGAAGGGCGGATGACCTTCGCCAACCGGAACATGCCCGATCAAGATCGACCTCGAGCTCATCGCGAAATCATCCCGCCCACTCGCGATGACCGATTCAACTTGGGCTCCCGGCGGAACCGAGCAGCTTGTTCGCCACTCGGCCGCATCCGGCACCGTCGACGAGGGAAGCGGAACGGTCCGACATATCTCGCAACCGAGATGGGGACGCCATCAGCCGGATTGCACACGCACCGATTTCGCCCTCACTAACATTTTCAAGCGGCCCAAGATATTCGACGGCCCGGTGCTTCTCGAGGCCGGCAAGTCCAAGCTCTTGATTCCGCGCAATCGATAGCGAAATCGTCGGAAGACCTACCGCGCAGCGCTCCAGCGAAGCAACGCCACCCGCACCGATGGCAAGATCAGCCTTGGCGAACAATGCAGCAACTTGCCGCGTATCGACGTGGAGCTCAGCGTCAGTCCATTCCGTCGCGAGTTCCCTCACCTGAGGTAAGGTAGGACACTTCGACCCGATGATGATGTCGATTGGAATTGTTTTACAGCCGACCTCCGCTAGTTCGCGGACCGCGCGCATTGTCGCCCCCTCATTGTCGGTACCGCCCATGCACACGTTCAGCCTCGACACGCGATCCATGTCGCGCGCTCGACGCGCAGCGGCGAATTCCGGCCGCAGTAAGGCATATTGCGGACCTATCAGAGTCCTGCAGTCGGCAGGCACTAGGTTGTCGTAGGCGCTTGGGCTTTTGATATTCTGGTCTAGCAGCAGGTCGCAGTCATGCGGCCGGTCGGCGAGATCGTCGATAATCATGATGCGATCAGTTTGGTCGCGCATCTCGCGTTCCCAACGCGCATCCAACGCGTAATGATCGACAATCAACCACGCGGGCGTTTCCGGCAACTTCCGCCGTGTCTCGTTGGCGTCGTATTGCCAACGCCACGTCAACCAACCATCGAGACTTGTCGCTGCGTTCGCGATATCGAATTCGAGCATAACGACGGGGTGACCTCGGCGCGCAACTTCGTCCGCCCATGCCCTCGTTAGGGGCGAGACAAGGAACAATGTGCGCATACCGCTTGCGACGAGCGCGTCCGCAAGTGACAGACAACGACTGAGATGCCCGATGCCCATCGAGACGGTGGCATCGACCCTTAATGCGGCGAGAGCGGATGATGGCAAACGAAGCGCCGGCACTAAGGTCAGAATTTGGATTCAATTCCGAAGCTACCGAGCCCGGGTGACTCGAGCGTGCCACTCGAGGCGCCGCTCGCCAGCGCGCAGATCACTCGTCCTCGTGAGGCTTCAGCGTGTCGGTCGGCTATGCTATTGAGCGTCATAGGCCGGCGGAGCGACGGGAAGGCGTGGATGATCACGAGCAATTGTCCTCTAATTTTGGTCATACCCCGGTGTTGATTTGCCTGCGGCGAGCGGCGATGGCTGATGCAGCCATGTTGCTGATGTGGCGCAACGATCCATTGACGCGCCAAAACTCGTGCGACGGTAATCTTGTCAGCGAATCCGAGCATCTAAACTGGCTGAGTGAAGCGCTTGCTTCCAAAACACGTCGCCTTTTCATAGTTGAACTGGATAACGCTGCGGTTGGGACTGTCAGGTGCGATGATTGCTATGAATTCACAAAATTGAGCTGGACAGTTGCCCCGGAACGACGCGGTCGCGGTATCGGATCGGCTCTGCTGGCGAAAATAGTCGAGCAGGAATGTGGCAGAACGCTTTGTGCCGAGATCAAGGCGGATAATTCTGCCTCTATCAAATTGGCGCTTTTGAACGGATTTCGACGGATAGCAAGCGATCCGGATGGTCTAATCCGCTTCGAGCGCCGTCCAGATTAGCGCTGCCATCCGCTCTTTTAACTTCTGGGAAATTGATCCCGGTCGAGAATGATAACAAACCTGCCATCCGGTGTGGCCGCACGATCATCAATGGACGAATTGCCATGCTACCGCAGTTCGGGTGACTCGAGGCCATCCGGGTTGCGCCGCGGGGGCGGCGTAAGCGAAACGCGGCAGGCGAGAGCGTGCCGCTATATTCGCCTATTTCAGGCGACGGTCACGAGATCGGCGTCGAGCATGACGCGGACCTTGCGGCCGAGCAGATCGAGCAAGATGGAGACGCGCTCGCGGTCTCCCAGTCCCTCATACAAGCCGAGGCTGTCCATGAAGGCGCCCGCAAGAATGCGCACTCTGTCGCCGGCTGAGAAGGGCGCGCGGCGGTTCAGCTTGACGAACCCGTTTTCGTCTTCGCACCCTTGCAGGGAATCAATTATGGCCTTCGGCACCAGCGCCGGTGTATCGCCACTCAGGACCAGACGCGACACGCCGAAGGTCGATTGAATGGAGCGCCAGCGCCGCGCGGTAGTCTCGATGTTCACGAACAGATAGCGCGGAAAGAGAGGCGCCGCGATGACGTCCAGTTTGCGGGCGTGCCGCCGCCGCTTCAAATAGCGGGGCAAATACGTTTCATATCCCTGGCGCGCGAGATGAGCCGCCGCGCGTTGCTCGCTGTGGGGGTGAGTATGCGCAAGAAGCCAAGGCGAGCTCATGCTGGGACTCCTTGAACGGGGGGAGCCAGCCCGAGGAGCTTCGGTGCGAAGACTCGCTCAGGACCCACCTGCTCGCGAGCACCTTGGTAGACCTTTTCGGGCTCGCGCAGCTCAGCGATCAGCACCGCGTCGAAGGGACCCGGTACGGCCTCAAACGTCGTTACCACCGGCAAACCGGCGTGCGTTGCGCACTTACCGGAAAGGTCGACGACTGCAACGATCTGGGCCTCCGCTTCGAGCGCGCAGATGAGCGCTATCTCGGAAAGATCCGAGGCCCCGGCCAGAACGACGCGGTTCCATCCGGATTGCCGAATTGCGCGAAATTCTGCGCTGCAGTCGGCCCGTGCCTGTCGAAAGAAGTTGAAGCTGTGGGAGAGGTACTCGATCGTCAGCCGGGATTTCTCGGCGAAACCTTGAGGCGTCAGATAGTAGGCGTACCGGCGCGCGGGGGCCTCCGCGACCTTGACGAGCCCCTTCTTGACGCACCTTTTGAGATAGACATTGACTAGCCCCAAGGCGATGCCGAGGTCTGAGGCCAAACCGCGCTGCGAGCGAGTGGCATCGAGAGCAACCGCTTCAAGCAGCCCTCTCATAATCTCCCCGTCCTCCGGACGATCTACGTCCCGCAACATGCTTCCCCCAGGGTCCGCGTGCCAGCAGCCTTACCGCGTTCACGGCGTGAACGTCAAGGCCTCGACAGAATGTTATAATGTATAAAATGATCTGTTCCCCGGCACTGCGGCGGCTGGCCCCGAAGTTCCTTCGCTTTGCTGCCGGGCATTCGGAACGTTTCAAGCATCGAGCATCACTCCCTTTCAAAACGGATGACGGCCATTTGTGCCCAAAATGCGTCTAAGCTCGCGGTTCTAGCTCGTGGCGATTAACGACGGCGGGTTCAGGCCCAAACTCTCAGCTGGAAATTCTCGCTGTTAAGGGCAAGCACCTCGACTTCGCTGGTCACGAGGAGCTGGCGGCGAACTACTTCAAGGCCCCGCAAACCGAGGCGAGCTTGAAACGCGAGGGCGTCACCAAACAGGCGGCTGTCGCACAACGAAGTTGGCGAGGCGATCCGCGAGACGATCAAGGGTCTCGGCGGCACGATGCCGGAAGACTTGGCGGCGGAAGACCACATTGATATGTGCGCAAGCGCATCGGCGGTGGCAGCGAGCCCAAGAAGCTAGACAAGAAGGGCTAGTCGGAGGGCTGTTGCGCCTTTTTTATCTGCATCGCCAGCCGCACGTTGTTTTGAGATCCGTCGCGGGCCCACCGCCTTACGTCAATGTCGTCCTTTACCAGGACCTTGAGCGGCGTTCGCGCCTCAAACAACCGCAGCAAATTGTCGGCACGTTGAACGTCGGTGCGATGGACCGGCGAAGCAGCGCCGTGTCCGCAAATCTGATCGATGACGACGATCCCGGCCGGAGCACAAACCCGAATGATCTCGCGCACAAGGGCGCGAATGTCATAGGACTTGTCCATCGTGTTCTTGATAAAGATGAAGCCGTAGGTGTCGCTTGGAAGCGGCATCGCGTGCATGTCACCCGCGACGACCAATTCAGGATCGTCAGAGAATAGGTCCAACCCAACGTGCCGGCGCAAACCAAGAATTTCGCGGAAGTAGCGAATCTCAGTCAGCCATCGCGGCCCGATGGAGAGCGACGGCCGGTCGGGAGAAATCCGCCCCGTAAGTTTCCACCAACGCACTTTACGGTCCCACAACGATTTGCGCGTCGCGCGCTCCATTAGACCCCCGCGCGGCGTCGTCACTGCGAGCAAGTAATCTTTGAGTTCACCTTCTCGCTCCGTGGGGTAACGCGCTTTCGTCGCGTTGTAGCGCCCCATAGCAAGATCGGTCTGCAACTGCACGACACCGTTTAAGTCTTGCTTGCAATCGACCTCAGTCCAATGGTCGAACTCCCCGGCATCCACGTGCCCTTCGGTCGTCGCCCACTTGTTTACGTCGAAATGCCCCGCTAGAGCGCCAGGCATTTCTGCGATCTCGACGGGACGCCCCTCCGCGCGGTCTAGAAATCCGAGAACTTCAGCGAAGGCGGCGTTCTTAGACGCGTCCTCGCGGGTGCGAGCGCCGTATTGCTCCATCAGGATGTCCGGCAACTGATCCAGCAGAGAGCGATCATAGCTAAGGACGCAGTCCTGAACACGGATCAACTTGTTCAACGCGGCCTTAGCGCGCTCATTCTCGGGAGATGCATTCATCGCGTGAAGGTGCCATCCGGCCGGGTCACCTGTCTAGCCGCCACCACTTGGGTCACACTGGTATATCGTTGCTGGTGGGCGCTGATCTCGTTGCTTGATAGGCAGCCGCGCCTATAGCGACCATCATCGCCGTAGTAGTCTCGGCCCCTCTGCGCTTCGGCTGGACCCGCGAGGACAGCAGCGAGACAGACGAGACCGCTTCCGCCGATAACCATGGTGAAACCTCCCGACAGGTGCCACGAAACAGTATTGTTGAAGCGTCCCTGTAAGGCAAGCCGCGACCGACCTTGTAATTGTGGTAGCTCCGCACGACACGTTCGCTGCCCGGCTTCGGCCCACTGGTCTAAGGCGCGATCTCATGCGCGGCGATCTCTTTCACAATCCACGCCGCCCTCCATCCGCCCATTGCGCGGTTATCCCAGACCCAGTCTTCGCAGAGCAGCGGGAGATTTGCGCTAAAAATTCATCGTAGGCTCCCGCCAAGACTTTCTAACGACCGCGCAGCGCAAGCCCTGTCGCAAACGCTAGCTAGGAGAGCGTGATCTGGGAATCCAATCGGTCGTGAACGAGTAGGTAGCCAAGGAACACAAGTCCAAGGCCGGCGAACGCCCTTTCCCTGCCGTTGGGTCCCAGGAGCACTAACCCGATCAGTCCCGCTATGACGTAGCAGCGCATTTCGATGGCGAGCGACAGATGAGATCAAACGTAAAACCAAATATTTTTTCATCGTGTTCCGTCACGCTAGAAACTTGCGCAGTCGGCGAAGCTCAAGTTGCGGCACAAAGTGGCATGGGAAAGACGCGGGTTTGTAAACAGATAATCGCCCATCTGGAGACATCAAGAGTGATGTCCTTCGGGCTATTCCAGATTCTAGTTCCCTGCCGAGGTGACGGCTGTTTGTGCCAGGAATGCGTCGTAAGCTCGCTTGAGCCCTTCTTGCAAACCAACTCGAGGGCGCCAGTCGAGCTGGCGCAGCCGACTGATATCCATCAGTTTGCGAGGTGTGCCGTCAGGCTTGCTCAGATCCCAGCTAATTTTGCCTCTGAACCCCACGACATCGCAGATTAGGAGGACTAGCTCGTCGATCGTGAGATCTTCGCCAGATCCAACGTTAATGTGCTCAGGCGCCGAGTAGCCGGTCATAAGTTGCACGAGCGCATCGGCGCAGTCATCCACGTAGAGGAACTCGCGGCGCGGGGTCCCCGTCCCCCAAATCACCAGCTCGTTGTCGCCCCGCTGTTTGGCCTCATGCGCCTTGCGCAGGACCGCTGGCACCACGTGGCTCGTTGTCAGGTCATAGTTGTCGCCGGGGCCGTAGAGGTTGGTCGGCATCGCCGAAATGAAATCGCAGCCGTGCTGCTTACGGTAGGCCTGGCAGAGCTTGATGCCGGCGATCTTGGCCAGCGCGTACCACTCGTTCGTTTCCTCGAGTGGCCCGGTCAGAAGCGCAGACTCACTCATCGGCTGGGAGGCAAACTTCGGATAGATGCAGGAAGACCCGAGATAGAGCAGCTTTTCTGCTCCTGTCTTCCACGCGCCATGAATAATGTTGGCCGTGATCGCCAGGTTGTCGTAGAGGAAATCTGCCGGATATGTGGAATTGGCGAGGATCCCCCCGACCTTTGCCGCCGCCACGAAGATGGCCTGCGGATGCATCTCTGCCATCCAGCGTTCGACTTCTGCTTGCCGTGTGAGGTCGAGCTCAGAACGGCTGGCCGTCAGTAGCAGGCAACGCTCGCTGGAAAGACGACGCACGAGCGCGCGACCCACCATGCCTGTATGGCCGGCGACCCAAACGCGCTTGTCCTTCAGCGCATACAGCTTATCAATGGCCATCTATCAACTAGTCGCGGTCAGCGCGCCTCGTTTGCTCCTGTGCCACTACCTTCATATCCGACTCCACCATCTCCGCCACAAGTTCGGGAAATGTGATCGTATGATGCCAGCCGAGCTGCTGGTGGGCTTTGCGAGGATCGCCGAGAAGCTCGTCAACTTCGGTAGGTCGGAAGTAATGCGGATCGATACGTACTGTATCCTTGCCGGTTTTGCGGCAGACCCCGACCTCGTCGACCCCGCTGCCCTGCCACTCGATTGTTCGTCCGACCTGCTTGAACGCGAGTTCCACAAACTCGCGAACGGAGTGCATTTCGCCGGTGGCAAGCACATAGTCGTCGGGCTTCGGCTGCTGCAGAATTCGCCACATGCCGTCGACGAAGTCGCGCGCGTGTCCCCAGTCGCGCTTGGCGTCGAGGTTGCCAAGGTAAAGGCACTTTTGCCGGCCGAGCTCGATCGCTGCGACAGCACGGGTAATCTTACGACTGACGAACGTTTCCCCTCGCATTGGTCCTTCATGATTGAAAAGTATTCCGTTCGAGGCGTGCATGCCGTAGGCCTCGCGATAGTTGACCGTGATCCAGTAGGCATAGAGCTTTGCCACCGCATAGGGTGAACGTGGATAGAAGGGCGTCGTCTCGCGCTGCGGGATTTCCTGCACCTTGCCGTAGAGTTCCGAGGTGGAAGCTTGGTAGAACCGGACCTTGTCCTTGATGCCGAGGATGCGGATCGCTTCGAGAAGGCGCAGCGTGCCGACGGCATCGGCGTTCGCCGTATACTCCGGCGTCTCGAAGCTCACTTGCACATGGCTTTGTGCAGCAAGGTTATATATCTCATCGGGTTGATGCTCTTGGATGAGACGGATCAGATTTGTTGCGTCGGTGAGATCGCCGTAGTGCATGAAAAAGCGCGTTGGAGCCTCGTGGGGGTCGACGAAGAGCTCGTCCACACGCGCAGTGTTGAATGAGGATGACCGCCGCTTGATGCCGTGGACGACGTAGCCTTTCTCCAGAAGGAGCCGCGCCAAATAGGCGCCGTCCTGTCCGGTGATGCCTGTGACCAGCGCGACTTTGGATCCCAATGCTACATCCTCTGCCGCAGACGCTTCGAGCGGCTCAAAATTTCAGTTCACCGCTACTCTGCCAGCGATCGCACTTATGCAGATACCTGCTCTTTTATCCCGATCGTCCTGCCTAACTCTCTGGACATAGGCAATCGGGTCAGTCAAGCGATCGAGAACCAGTTGGGTGGATCTCTGGCTCGGCATGTGTCGCCGAAGTCCACAAACAGCCGATCTGCCTCTCGCAACATAGCCGCCGGTGCGAACCGCGCCTTGCCGAGCTGTCTCCATGCCCTCTTCGATCTGTGCGAGTCCCAGTCCCGTAGCGGCTGACAGCTGGCGATCCATTCAATGGGCTATAAAAGTGTATCTTGCTTGCGGTCTCCTGGCTGGCAGAGTGATGGCTTTGAAGCGCATTCCCTTTTTGTTGTCGACACTTTTTTGGGTCGCCGCGGTTGTCGCCGCGGGTGCCGTCGCGGAGTTGGTAGGA
>CAXMLT010000535.1:0-2019 GCA_964194245.1 uncultured Hyphomicrobium sp. | reverse complement strand
AATATAGGGCGTGCACCGTGGCAAAGCACGGGCGACTCAGCACTTAGACGCCGATCGTGATTCGGGCGAGGCGCGGGACGGCGGGAATGTGAATAAAGCCGTTAGCTCGCGTGCTTTAGCTCGCCGAGCTGGGCTTCCCAGGCCAGAGCCTGCGCAGCGATACCGTCGAGGCTGTCGTATTGCGGCCGCCAGCCAAGCCGCACGCGGATCTTGTCGGAGGCCGCGACGATCGCCGCTGGGTCGCCGGGACGGCGCGCGGAGAGGCGGACCTCGAAGTCGGCGCCGGACGCGCGCTTCACCGCCTCGATCACCTGCAGCACCGAGAAGCCTCTGGAGTAGCCGCAGTTGAACACGTCCGACGAGCCGCCGTCGCGAAGGTAGTGCAGCGCCACGAGGTGCGCGCGCACCAGGTCCGTCACGTGGATGTAGTCGCGGATGCAGGTGCCGTCGGGCGTCGGGTAGTCGGTGCCAAACACCTCCATGTATGGGCGCTTGCCGAGCGCCGTCTCGCACGCGACCTTGATGAGGTGCGTGGCATTCGGCGTCGACTGACCGGAGCGGCCCTTGGGGTCGGCGCCGGCGACGTTGAAATAGCGCAGCGCCACGTAGTTGAAGTCGTGCGCGGCGGCGGTGTCGGCGAGCATGATCTCGGTCATCAGCTTCGACGAGCCGTAGGGCGACATCGGCTTTAATTCGGCGTCTTCGCGCACCGGGTTCTCCTTCGGCATGCCGTAGACGGCGGCGGTGGAGGAGAAGATGAAGCGCTTGATGCCGAGCTCGACAGCGACCTCCATCAGGGCGCGCGACTTGACGGTGTTGTTGTGGTAGTAGCCCAACGGATCGACGACGGATTCCGGCACCACGATCGATCCAGCGAAATGAATGATGGATTCTACGCCGTGCTTGCGGACGATGCTACGGACGAGGTCCTGGTCGCCGACGTCGCCGACGACGAGTGTGGCGTTGGCGGGCACCGCCCAGCGGAACCCCGTCGACAGGTTGTCGAGCACGACGACGCTCTCCCCGGAATCGAGGAGCTCGAGCACCATATGGCTTCCGATGTACCCGGCTCCGCCGGTGACGAGAACGGTCATCGTCTCATGTGCCTTCCCGAAAGCCCTGCTTTTCCGGGGACCCTAGCATCGTAAAACTTAAACTAGGACTGCAACAAAGCTCCACGCCCGCGGTTCCGGCGTTAACGCCTGCGGCAAAAAAAGTACCGCGATTCTCGAGCGCTCCATCCTCAATCCGGCGACAATCGATTCTCGATCCATCGCCGCCAATCATCGATACTCGATCCGCCACCCTTGGAGTTCGACATGCCACGACCCGCGCAGCGCATCCGCAAGGCCGTCTTCCCCGTCGCCGGGCTCGGCACGCGCTTCCTGCCCGCAACCAAGGCCATGCCCAAGGAGATGCTAACCGTCGTCGACCGCCCGGCGATCCAGCACGTGGTGGACGAAGCGCGCGCCGCCGGCATCGAGCACTTCATCTTCGTCACCGGACGCAACAAGAGCGCGATCGAGGACCATTTCGACAAGCAGCTCGAGCTAGAGGCGACGCTCGCCGCCCGCGGCAAGACAAAGGAGCTGAAGGAGCTGGCCGACGCTCTGCCCGGCGCCGGGCAGACGAGCTTCACGCGCCAGCAGGAGCCGCTGGGGCTTGGCCACGCCGTCTGGTGCGCGCGCGACATCGTCGGCGATGAGCCGTTCGCGGTCCTCCTGCCCGACATGCTGCATCACGGGGAGAAGCCGTTCCTCGCCGAGATGATCGAGGCGTTCAACGAGCACGGCGGCAACCACATCGCGGTGTCCCCGGTGCCGGAGAACGAGACGCACCAGTACGGCATCGTCGGCGTGAAGGACCGCACCGCGAAGGTGTCGGAGATCACCGGCATGGTGGAGAAGCCGAAGCAGGGGACCGCGCCGTCGAACCTGCACATCTCCGGCCGCTACATCCTACAGCCGGAGGTGTTCGCCATCCTGGAGCGCGGGGAGCGCGGGGCCGGCGGCGAGATCC
>CAXMLT010000534.1:0-1565 GCA_964194245.1 uncultured Hyphomicrobium sp. | reverse complement strand
CCTGCCGCACCTCCGCGGGCCGCGGAGCCAAACACTTGAGCGAGCACGCCTTCGCCAACGCCATCGACATCGGAAGCTTCGTCACCGAGAAGGGGCAGACCGCGAGTGTGCTCGGGGGCTGGGGTACGCCCAAGCGCGAGATCGCCGAGCGGATCGCCGCCGAGAAGGCCAAGGCCGAGAACGAGACGCAAGCACTCGCCGCCGCCGACGCGAAGGCGCAAGAGAATCTGAAGGATCCTGCAGCCAAGCCGGATGACAAGAAGACCGCACCCGTTGCCGTCGCATCGAGCCTCGGAACGCCGGCAGCGGGCGGCGCCAAACGCACCCGCTCCAACGGCGTTGATAAGATCACGATCACGCTGCCGGGCGCGAGCGCGGCCGCGAATGACGAAATCACCAAGCTCGGCGGACCCAAGGCGGCCGGTGCGCGCAAAGCCGATCCCACAAAGCCCGGTCCGACGACTGAGGTCGCGGCCGTCTCGATCGTGGAGAAGCCGCCGGCCCCGCAGGCGCAGTTCCTGCACGCGGCTCACGCCGCCGCCTGCCGCATCTTCGGCACCACGCTCGGACCGGAAGCGAACGCGGACCACCGCAACCATTTCCACGTCGACATGGCCGAACGGAAATACAAAAAAATCTGCGACTAACCCTGATCCGCCGGATGGCCGCGCCGGCCCTTGCCAAAGGGTATTCTTCCGGCGAGTGTGGCCTCCCTCAAGCGGATCCAATCGCATGAAGCCGCGCCGCCCAGCGCCAGACCCCGAGCCGACATCGCGGCACTCAGAGCCGGCCGATCGCACGCTGAATGCCGCTTTTCCCGGCCTGCGCCTGCGACGCACGCGGCGCACCCCGTGGTCGCGCCGGCTCGTCGCCGAGCATCGCCTTTGCGTTGCCGACCTGATCTGGCCAATGTTCGTCATCGAGGGCACAAACAAGCGCGTGCCCGTCGCCACCATGCCGGGCGTCGAGCGGCTTTCGATCGACAACGTCGTCGCGGCGGCCGAGGAGGCAGTGCGCCTCGGCATCCCGGCGGTTGCACTCTTTCCCTACACCGAGCCCAAGCTGCGCTCGGCGGATGCGCGCGAGGCCTTCAACCCGGAGAACCTCGTGTGCCGCGCGACGCGCGCGATCAAAGAGGCTGGGCTCGACCTCGGCGTCATCCTCGACGTGGCGCTCGACCCCTACACCAGCCACGGCCACGACGGGCTCATGCGCGGTGCGGAGATCGCCAACGACGAGACGCTCGAAGCGCTGGTGCGCCAGTCGCTGGTGCAGGCCGACGCCGGCGCCGACATCCTGGCGCCATCCGACATGATGGACGGTCGCGTCGGCGCTATCCGCTCCGCGCTCGAGGGAAGCGGGCACACGAACACGCTGATCATGGCGTACGCCGCCAAGTACGCATCCGCGTTCTACGGGCCGTTTCGCGATGCGGTCGGCTCTTCGGTGACGCTCGCGTCCTCCAAGGCGGTCGGCGACAAGCGCACCTACCAGATGGACCCCGCCAACACCGACGAGGCGCTGCGCGAGGTCGCGCTCGATCTCGCCGAGGGCGCCGACATGGT
>CAXMLT010000533.1:0-2326 GCA_964194245.1 uncultured Hyphomicrobium sp. | reverse complement strand
CGTGGGTTCGAATCCCACCCCATCCGCCAGACCGTCGTCGATTGGTGTCTGCCCATGTCGATCTGCGTCGATAAAAACCCAATGTTCCTGGGGCTATCTTACTGCCAGCGTCTAGACATGTCCGCCGAAGTCGATTAGCAACGACCTCTCAAACATGGGCAGGAGCATGGGCAGACCATGTTCGGCGGAGGGGTCTATGCCGCGATCGATCCATCGGCTCTCTGCAGTCAAAGCCAACACTGTGAAGAAGCCCGGCTACTACGCCGACGGCGGCAATCTCTACCTCCGCGTCGCGCCAACGGGCAGTAAGGGCTGGATTTTCAGGTTCGCGCTGGAAGGCAGAACCCGCGATGCGGGCCTGGGCGCATTCCCGGCGGTGAGCCTTGTAGCCGCCAGGGCGGAGGCGGTCCGCTGCCGTCAAATGGTTGCAGGCGGCATTGATCCCATCGAGGCGCGCAATGAGGAGCGCACGGCCACTCGCATCGCCTCCGAAAAAGCGATGACCTTCGATCAGTGCGCCCACGCCTTCATGGTCAGTCATGAGGCCGGCTGGAAGAACGACAAGCATCGCGCTCAATGGCGCTCCACGCTCGCCACATATGCGCGGCCGGTCCTCGGCAAGCTCCCAGTCGATTCGATCGACACGAGCCTCGTGATCAAGGTCATCGAGCCCATATGGGCAACGAAACCAGAGACCGCTTCACGAGTGAGGGGTCGCATCGAGGCCGTGCTCGACTGGGCGAAGGTGCGCGGCTATCGCGACGGCGAGAACCCAGCGCGATGGCGCGGGCACCTAGACCACCTTCTACCCGCAAAGGAAAAGGTGCGCAGGGTTAAACACCACGCTGCACTGCCGTATCAAGAACTCGGAGCGTTCATGCGCGAGTTGCAAGAGCACACGAGCATCGCGGCTAGTGCCCTGCGGTTTTTGATCCTCACTGCGACACGCACGAACGAGACACTTGGTGCCCGTTGGGAGGAGTTCGATCTCGAGCGGCGCATGTGGATTGTGCCGCCCGAGCGCACGAAGAACGGAAAGGAGCACCGGGTTCCCCTTTCCTCTCGGGCTGCCACGATCGTCAAGCAAATGGCCGAGATCCGGCACAGCGAGTTCGTGTTCCCAGCTGCTCGGCGCAAACACGGCCTCTCAAACATGGCGCTCGCCATGTTGTTACGGCGGATGCGGCGAACTGAGATCACCGTCCACGGTTTCAGAAGCACATTCCGCGATTGGGCTGCCGAAGTGAGCGCGTTCCCGCGTGAAGCTGCTGAGCTCGCGCTCGGACATGCTGTCTCCGATGCGGTCGAGGCGGCCTATCGGCGCGGCGACATGTTCGAGAAGCGTCGCAAGCTCATGGACGCTTGGGCCACGTTCTGCGTGCACAAGCACGGGGGGCGTGCACAATGACAACCGCAAAAGATTTCTCACAAGGGGACAACGTCAACAACGTCGAACTTTTCTCGGCGCATCTACATGCTAAGCGGCGAGGCAACTTAAAAGAGGCGGCACAAATCAAGCGCGCCATGGAAGAGAACGTGGGCAAGGCGATAACCCAACTTCGGCGCAGCGTTGGGCGATCAGACAAGGGCAAGGAGACGCGACGTGCGCTTATCAGTTGGCTGGCCAATTTTGATGCGTATCTGCGCATAGCATTGCCAGAAAATTACGAGGGTCGGCGCCAGCAACCTCTCATATTTCTGTCGACATCGTTGATGGATGTGGAAATTGGAACGGTTGCGCCCTTCATGCGACCGCCAGAAGAAACACTTCCGGGCAGAAGCCTGCACGGCATGCGGACGGCACTGTTCAAGGCCCGCTGTGTGCTCGCGGCCGATCTAATCTATGCGGCCCACCGACTTCCTGGAGAAAAGCGAGCCGCGAGATCGCGCTCGAAGGTCGACGACGAGGTGTTTAATGACGTGCGAGCCTACGCTTCCTCCTACGACGTCAAAATGAGCAAGCCCACAATCAAGGAGTGGCGTAGCCAAATACAAGCCAAGGAGAACGGCCTGATGGTCTACGAGTACGAGAGGCTCAAAGACCTTCTCCCTGTCCTGCGCGCTGATGTAGACCCTATCGATTTTCTTCTCAGCGAAATCCGAAACCCAACAATCGAGATCTAGATGCGGGCTAAGCCTCCGGATTGAACACCGCGGCCTCACACCTCACCAGCATGTAGCCGTCTCGAGCGAGCGCCAAGCGGTACTCGGGCTTCAACGCCTCGACGTCGCCGCCGCGGTTGCCCTGCCACGGGCCTTGCTTCCGAACATCTGGGGGGACGGCATCGTAAAAGGCGCCGTCGTAGCAGAGCACGAACACGTGCAC
>CAXMLT010000532.1:0-2350 GCA_964194245.1 uncultured Hyphomicrobium sp. | reverse complement strand
GGCCTTGGCCCGCTCCTGCTCCTGCTGCTTCTTATTGGGCTCTGCGGGCCGCTCCTGACTCGGCGGCAGCGGCGCTTGGTCTTGAGCCTGAGCTACCGCAAATGGCCGCGCCATCGTGGCGTTCGCTTCAATTGCAACGGCGGAGCTTGCTCCTAACCCCAGAATAATCTGGGCCAGCGGGAGAAGATGTAGAACAGACATGCTTCGGATATCCTGAACGGTTGGGGGCAGTCTCGATGTAACAACGTGATGGCGGGTCTAAGAGTTGCAAGCGTCACGCATCCGACGCGGCGCGCCCCCTGTATGACCTCGCGGCACTTCGCGTCATTGCGACTTCGGCGAAGGAGCTTTGCTCTCGGGCATCGGCGCGGGCGACGGTCCGGGTGTCGTCGTCGCCTTGCCTTTAAGCTCTTTCTTGCATTTGGCCCGGAATTTCTTGCGTTCTGAACCGTGCAGCCCCTTGGCGTCGGCCTGCTTCGAGCACTCAATCGATTGCGGGGTGTGCTCAGTGGCCGTTTTTGCTTTCGCGGTCGTAGCGGCGTGGGCACACGTACTGACTAGCAGCAGCGCGGAAGCCGCAAACGTAGCAAATGCCTTCATAAGGGTCGTCCTTCTGTTGGATCACGGCTTATAGTCGGCTCATACGCGCCGACCGCACCTGAATGCGAGCAGAAGGGATTGTTCATCGACCGTCTAGGTTTGGCGTGCCAGTCGCAGGTGCGAGACAGACCACCGGAGAACGCCACATCGGCTCTATCATGGCATTTGACCGACAGCGGGCTCCACGATCCCAAGGACGCTCACGACTAATATGACGAAAGTGCCGAGAAGCTGCTCCCCGAGCACGTTGCGGCGAAGCTGCTGAAGCACGCTTCGCTCGCCTTTTTTCAACAGCAGCCGAGGAACAAGCCAGAACCGGTTGGCTGCCGCGAGGGCGAGCATGCCCGCAAACAAAGAGAGCTTGAGAAGCAGGAGTTGCCCATAATATGTCGCGAACAGGCCCCTGACCGAACCAACCAGGAACCAGCTATTCGTCAAGCCGGATGCAACGAGCACGGCGACAGCGACGTAGCCCATTCCAGAAAACCGAAGCAGCACGTCTTCGAGCCCCTGATCGGGACTCCGGTCTCCGCGGCTGGGCATAAGATTGAAGCTCAACCCCAACAGGCCGCCGAGCCAAGCGCCAGCAGCGAGCAAATGCGCGCCGTCGGCGCTTTCATGGATGAGCCTCCCCAGGCCTTCCTCATGCTGCGTATGTCCGACCCAGCCCAAGCTCGCCAGCAGGAGCCCGGCAAGCAGCGGCGCGAAGATGTCTGGGTGATCGTCGGCACTAGGGGCAAAGCGCACCCCCGCCCATCCAAGGAGAGCGATAGCCAGCCCGAGGCGAACGATCCATACCTGGCCAAAGTCAGAGTCTCGCACCACTGACGATAACGCATCCAAGTCGGTGGCGCCGCTCAGGGCTCCGGTCATATTAGCGGTCGTGGACGCAAGCCAAAAGATGCCGCTCAGAAAGGCAACAAGAGCCGCCCCGAACAACGTCGGATGAAACCAGCACCCCAGCCGTGCCAGCGATAAGGCGGCACGGCTGGGGTAGGCGTAGAGTGGAAGGAACGCCACGCCAAAGAGGATTAAAACCGCCGCGTAGTGCAGAAAGCGGGAGATGATGAGCCCCGCTTCGAGGATCACGGCTTGACCGTGAATGAATAACTCCCTTGCACACGGTGAGTATCGGCGGCGACCGCATGCCACTCAACCTTATAGGTGCCCGCGGCTAGAGGCTTCGCCAGCGGCACGACCAATTGTTTCTTGTCGTTTGGATCTGCCGTGGTCGTCCCGACCTCGACCTTTTTCCCCTTTTGATCCTTCACATCTGCACTCGAGAATTTTGGCACAAGCTCTTCATTGAACCCGAGCCGCAACTCTTTCGGGGCAACGGAAACAACAGCATCCGCAGCGGGATCGGATTTGACTAGCTTCGGGTGGGCAAGTGCCGCCGTGGCGCCAAGAATGCAGACGGTTAGCGTCAGGACGGCGATTGAAGGTCTTCGCAACATTGGTCGCTCTCCATTTTGAGTTCGCAGTATCACGCGTAGGCAGGTGCTATTTCCCCCGCCTACGCGGAGCCTGCGTTGACGTTACCAGTACCGGCGATAGTACGAGTAGGAGGGGCGATCCTCATGGTACTCCCCGTGCAGATATCGCAGCGCACGATGAAAAGCGCGGTGCTCTCTCCAACTTGAGAACCCTTCCTCGTGTGCGCGCTCGTGGGCTTCACCAAGCTCGTCGTGGAAGCGCGAGTGTGCGCTGTAACCGCTGTAGCGATTGTAGTCGTCGTCATCGTGCGCGA
>CAXMLT010000531.1:0-4421 GCA_964194245.1 uncultured Hyphomicrobium sp. | reverse complement strand
TCCCTGAATAGGTCAAATTGAGGTCCCGCCGCGGACAACGATCCGCCCCAAAGCATTGCGACCTTGCTGATCGTTGCCTCTTAGACCCGATCCGGATGGAGCACCTCCGGTTCTCAGCCCCCCAGCCCCCCGGGGCTGCTCCGATGGATCGGGTCTTATTAGGCAGCGACCATTTCCCTGAACTCCTAGTCCCCAAAGCATGATCGGGCCGGTTTCCCCACCGGCCCATTTTTTGTCCGGACTCGCGTCGGGACGATTTGCCCGGCTTGCTGCAGGCGCCCGAGCGGCTGATATGAAGAGGAGGGATAACTCCTCTGAAGGATCGATTGCGGTGACGACACGCGCGGGCAAGCGGAGCGGCGGGAAGAACCCCAGAAAGGCGAAGACGGTCAAGCGGGCGCCCGCACGGCGATCCTCCGAGCCCGCCAATCCGCTGCTCGGCAAATGGTCGACGCCGTTTGCACTGCCGCCCTTCGAGTCGATTAAGCCCAGGCATTTCGCACCCGCATTCGCGGCGGCGCTGAAAGCCCACAAGGTGGAGATCGCGGGGATCGCGGCGCAGACATCGCGGCCGACGTTCGCCAACACCATCGTAGCGCTCGAGCGCGCCGGGCGCACGCTCAACCGCGTCGCCGGCGTGTTCTACAATCTGACCGGCGCGCACACGAGCGAGGAGCTGCAGGCCGTGGAGCGCGAGATCGCGCCGCAGCTCGCCGCGCATGAGACGGCGGTGATGCTCAACCCCAAGATCTTCACGCGCGTGGAGGATCTCTATAAGCGCCGCGATCGCCTGCGCCTCACCGACGAGCGGCGGCGCGTCCTGGAGCTGCACCATACCTGGCTCGTGCGCGCCGGCGCCAAGCTCGGCCGCAAGGCGAAAGCGCGCGTCGCCGAGATCAACGAACGTCTCGCGACGCTTGCCACGCAATTTGCTCAGAACGTCCTGAAGGACGAGCAGTCCTGGCGCCTGGTGCTCGACGGCGAGCGCGATCTTGCCGGGCTGCCGCCGTCGATGCGGGCGGGCGCGGCCCGCGCGGCCGCCGACGCCGGTCTCAAGGGCAAGCACGTCATCACGCTCTCGCGCTCGAGCGTCGAGCCGTTCCTGCAGTTCTCCTCGCGCCGCGATCTGCGCGAGCAGGCGTTCAACGCATGGACCAAGCGCGGCGAGATGGGCGGGGCGACCGACAACCGTGCCATCACCGCGGAGATCGTGGCGCTGCGGGCGGAGCTTGCGAAGCTGCTCGGCTACGACAGCTACGCCGACTACAGCCTCGACGACGCCATGGCGAAGACGCCCGCCGCAGTGCGCGACCTGCTGACCGCGGTGTGGCCGGCAGCCGTGCGTCGCGCCGCGCAGGAGCGCGAAGCCTTGCAGGAACGCGCGCGCGCCGAGGGCGGCAACTTCGAGATCGCGGCGTGGGACTGGCGCTACTATTCGGAGAAGGAGCGCAAGGCGCGCTACGATTTGGACGAGGCGGCGACGCGGCCTTATTTCACGCTGGAGACGGTTATCGCCGCGGCCTTCGACACCGCTGGGCGACTGTTCGGCCTGCGCTTTAAGGAGCTCGCCGACGTTCCCCGCTATCACCCGGACGTGCGCGTCTGGGACGTGACGGACGAGCGCAGCACCCACGTCGGGCTGTTCCTCGGCGACTACTTCGCGCGGCCATCAAAGCGGTCAGGCGCGTGGATGAGCGCCTTCCGCTCGCAAGCGAAGGTCGCGGGCAACGTGCGCCCCGTCATCGTCAACGTGATGAACTTCGCGCGCGGCGAGGAAGGCGAGCAGACGCTCCTATCCCTCGACGATGCGCGCACGCTGTTCCACGAGTTCGGCCACGGCCTGCACGGGCTTTTGTCGGACGTCACCTATCCGTCGATCTCGGGCACGAGCGTGTCGCGCGATTTCGTCGAGCTGCCCTCGCAGCTCTACGAGCACTGGCTGATGGTGCCGGAGGTGCTGCAGCGCTTCGCGATCCACTACGAAACAGGCAAGCCGATGCCGGCGAAACTCGCTCAGCGCATCAAGAAGGCGCGCAACTTCAACCAGGGGTTCTCGACCGTCGAATACGTGGCTTCCGCGCTGGTCGACATGGAGCTGCACGCGCTGCCCGAGGTCGAGGGGCTCGACGTTGACACCTTCGAGCGCACGACGCTGAAGCGGCTCGGCATGCCGCGCGAGATCGTCATGCGCCACCGCATACCGCATTTCCTGCACATCATGGGCGGCTACGCGGCGGGCTACTACAGCTACCTGTGGTCGGAAGTGATGGATGCCGACGCGTTCCAGGCCTTCGAGGAGGCGGGCGACGCTTTCCATGCGGCGACGGCGAAGCGGCTGAAGAAGTACATCTATTCGGGCGGCAATCAGCGCGATCCGCTTAAGGCCTACGTCGCCTTCCGCGGCCGCGCGCCCGAGATCGCGGGCATGCTCAAGAAGCGCGGGCTGGACGGGTGAGGGGTTAGTCCTCCGGCCCTACCACAGCCCGGTCCAGGCGGAGCCGAGGATGGGCCCGGCCTTGCCCTGCTGCAGCAGCACGATGCACGCCTCCGTCTCCGGGCGCATCACGGCGTTGCGGGCGAGCTGCAGGTTCATCGCCTTGCCGCTCCAGGTGCCGACGGGCAGGAGCTCGCGCACGATGTTGGTGTAGGTCAGCGTCTTGCCCTTGTTCTCGCCGCGCTGGATGGGAACCGTCGCCACTTTCTGCACCACCGCAAACCAGATCGTCGCTTCCTTCGGCTCGGTGCCGGGAGGGGCGGCGCCCGCCTCGATGATGATGGCGTTGCGCTCGTGCCAGAAGCGCAGCGGCACGCGGATGGGATTAAGTTTCTCGTCCGTCTCCTTGATCGCCGCGTTGATGGCGCCGGCGTCGCTGCCGTTGACGCCCATCATGCCGTTGACGACGACCTGCGGCGTGTAGATGGCGCCATCGCCGCGCGAGCGCGCGTACGCCTTCTGCCGATCGCTGTTCTTCTCGGACGCCAGCGTGTCCTTCCAGCCGAGGTAGTCCCAGATGTCGACGGGGAGCGACAGCGCAATGACGTCGGGGCGCGAGGCGAAGGATGCGAGCACGGCGTCGGCTGGCGGGCAGGTGTCGCAGCCCTGGCTGGTGAACAGCTCGAGCACGGTCTTGGGCGTTGGGAACGACGGATTGATGCCCGGCTCCTGCGCGGAAATCCGCGCAGAAGGCACGAACAGGGCAACCATCAAAGCGAGAAGGGACGCAAGCCGCATGCGGGCGAACTACCTCGAAAGACGACGCCGAACAATAGACTAGTTGGCGCGCACCGCGCCTTCAACGGCTGTCACGAAAGAGTGAGTCCGTCAGCGCAGCGGGAAGATGTCCCTTACGCCGCCGCCAGGTTGCGCAGAACGTGGTGAAGAATGCCGCCGTTCCTGAAGTACTCGATCTCGTCGACGGTATCGATGCGGCATTGAATGGGCACGGCGCGCACGGTGCCGTCGGCCGAGGTGATCTCGGCCGTCATCATCTGGCGCGGCTTGATGCTCGTCAGGCCGGCGATCCTTACGGTTTCGTCACCTTTGAGGCCAAGCGTCGCCCAGCTCGTCCCGTCCTCGAACACGAACGGCACGATGCCCACGCCGACGAGGTTGGAGCGGTGGATGCGCTCGTAGGACTGCGCGATGACGGCGCGCACGCCTAAGAGGCTCGTGCCCTTCGCCGCCCAGTCGCGCGAGGAACCGTTGCCGTACTCGATGCCGGCGAAGACGACGAGCGGCACGCCTTCCGCCTTGTAGCGCATGGCCGCGGCGTATATCGACATCTGCTCAGCCGAAGGATAGTGGACCGTGATCCCGCCCTCCTTGACGTTGCCGGCAGCGTCTTTGGCCATGAAGTTCTTGATGCGGATGTTGGCGAAGGTGCCCCGCATCATCACTTCGTGGTTGCCGCGCCGCGTGCCGTACTGATTGAAGTCGGCGACAGCCACGTTGTGCTGCAAGAGGTACTCGCCCGCGGGCGAGGTGGCCTTGATGGAGCCGGCTGGCGAGATGTGGTCGGTGGTGATCTTGTCGCCGAAGAGCCCGAGGATGCGCGCGCCGACGATGTCGGTGATCGCCAGCGGCGTCTTCGTGATGCCCTCGAAGTAGGGCGGGTTGCGCACGTAGGTCGAGCTGCCGTCCCACGTGTAGGTGAGGCCGCTGCCGGCATCGATGGAGCGCCAGCTCGCATCGCCGTTGAAGACGTCGGCGTAGCGCTCGACGAACAGCGAGCGTGTGACGTTTTCCACGATGAAGGCCTGGATCTCCTGCGATGTCGGCCAGATGTCCTTGAGGAAGACGGGGTTGCCGTCGCTGCCGAGGCCGAGCGGCTCTTTCGTGAGGTCGGTCTTGACCGAGCCAGCGAGCGCGTAGGCGACGACGAGCGGCGGGGGGGCGAGGGAGTTCGCCTGCACGTCGGGGC
>CAXMLT010000530.1:0-5977 GCA_964194245.1 uncultured Hyphomicrobium sp. | reverse complement strand
CGTGGGTTCGAATCCCACCCCCTCCGCCAGTGACCTTCCGCCCCGTGCAGGCCCGTGTCGCGCCGTCGTGATCGGCCTCATCGCAGCGTGGGGTCTACATTATTCTGATGGCCGTGATCGTCTCGAAGGAGACGGGGAACAACGCACTGACCCTAAAGCGTTCAACGCCCTCGGGGCGCAGATTCGCGGCAGAAAAATACTGCGGGTAGTCATAGATCGGGTGCAAAGGCGTTCCCCCTAGCAGCCAGAAGCTGAACATCGATACGTAGTAGTAGACGCGCTGCAGCGCGCGCACCGGCAGCCGTCCGCGCGGATACGAGAAATCGCCGATCAGCAATTTCCCACCCGGCTTGAGCATGGTCGCCAGGTGCGCCAGCACCGCCTCCATCATGGGCTCCTTAAAGACGTTGAGGAAGAAGTTGGCGACCACGATGTCGTAGTGGCCCGGGCGCTCGTGGGTCAGCACGTCTGCGCAGATGATCTCGAGGCAGCCCTCGGCGTCGGCTGCCTGGAACTTGCCCGCGGCGCGATCGAGCATCCCCAGCGAGAGATCGAGCAGTGTCAGCGTCACCTGGCGGTTGGCGGCGAGCACCGCGTCCTCGCCGTCGCCGACGCCAGCGTACAAGATCCTCTGACCGGGCTGCAATTCGCCTATCTGGGAGGCCTTGAGCGCTCGGATCTTGCCACCGCTGTAGAGATGGGCGGCCACGTCATAGAGTCGAGCCACGCGGTCGTAGCTCTTGCCTTTGTCGTTCATTTGAGTTCCCCCAATCACCGTTGCAGATCGGTGAGCGTTATCATTGGGGGGACGACGCGCTTGTTCCCTAGGGAACTGCCCGCAATATGAGCCACGTCCCGCGCATGTCGGCTTTTGGCTCTAGGCATACATCGTGCCGGATCAATCGCATTCGAATCCCATGAGGCAGGGGCGCGTCGGCGTCGCGGGGGCGAGGCGACAAGCGTAGCCCGAACCTCTTAAGGTCGTAAAACACGTCCGCTGCGCGGTCGACAGCGGATGCTGGATCAGGCGCGGCCGTCAGCCTCGGGATGATCGACGAAGCGTCAGAATTTCACGGTCATCCGAAGCCCGGTAGCTAGCGCGTTGGAGAGCGACCGATCGTTGACGGGGCTCGGCAATCCGGCGAAGGGATTGATCACCATTTGAATATCCGGCTGCAGCACCCACCAAGGTGCTACCTCGTAGAGGTAGGTGGCCTCGATGACCGTTTCGCTGCTTTTCACGTTCGGGATTTCGCCAGCGGCGCTCAGAGCGTTCGTTGCAAACTGCTGGTAGCCCGAGTCAAGGTGGAGATAAGCGACCCCTAGGCCGAGAACGTCGTTGCTGCGGCCTCTGATGGGGCCTTTCCAATTGAAGCCGCCTTCTACGTAGAGGTCGCTGAAGCAGATCGCGGTCGGCGTCCCCATCACCATCAGGAAAGCCCCGATGCCGTTGTCCTTCGCCCCGGGCTCCTGCCACAGCATCTGATCGATAATGCCGTAAATGGCCGCGCCGCCAGTGCCCCCACGCAGCGTATCGTCGCCGATGGTCGCGTGTTCCACAGGCAGGAGCTTGGCGGAGGAGTACCAGGCACCGAGCTTATAGGTTCCCGGAAGTCCTGCGATCTCACCCTCGTAGGCGAGTTCTGCGAAGGAGAGCCCGTGATCGTCGAGGCGAAAGGTGGTCCCACCTCGATCACGAAGCTGCGGGTCTCCCGTGCCGGGCGGCGCGGGATCGTCGGTGAAGAGAGCGCCGGTAAAGCTGATCTTGTCACTCGTGTAGCGGACGCGCACGAACGGCGCTGCCATGGGGTAGTTTGGGCCGCCGGAGGGCAAGTCGGCCGCGGGAAGGCCGGGGAACCCGAAGCTCGAGTTCAAGAACAACGCTCCATACTTGGTGATCATCATCTCGTCATTCGCGCCCTCCTGCCCGAAGCGGATGGAAAGCGATCGATTCAGAAGCTCTTGCTCGAACCAAAGGTCATAGAGCTTCACGTCGGGTGTCGCCTCGATATTGCTGATGAGTTGAAGGTTCCCGACCAGGCTGGTGGAGGGGCCATGCCCCTGGATGTCGAAGCCGCTCACGAAGAGCTTGGCGCCGCGCCATGAGATCAGCTTGTCGAGATCCAATGCGAGGCTTGCCGTCGTGAGACCGTTGTAGATTGTGCCACGTTGCAATCCGCCAAATCCGCTGGCCCACGTCTCGGCCTCATGCTCCAGGCTTAGCGTCACGCCTCGCTCTTCCAGCGCCGACCGGGACCCCCACCAGTCGCCGGTGAGATGCGGCCGGTTCCAGAGGCCGGTATCGGTTGCTTCTTGGGCAAGAGCAGCCGCTGGCACGTTGGCCGCCCATGCGCCCAGGATCGCAATCCAAGCCGGTCCGGATCGCGATTTGGCCATCACCGTCCCGCTCTGTGGTGGTCGCTGCCCTTCGGACTAGGGTCTGTACCTTGATGCTCAGTCTGAACGGATTCGGGCTTGGCCGCATAAGAGGGCCGCTTAGAGCTTGCACGGCCGGAACTAACCGGCTTCAGCCGCAACGAGAAATGAGCGCCTCCCCCGGGGCGATTCTCGACTGCGACCGTACCAGCATGAGCCTCCGCGATGCGCGCCACGATGGAGAGCCCGAGCCCCACGCTTCCGAATTGCCGGCGGTCCCCTCGCCAGAAGCGCTGAAAGATGAGGTCGCGGTCCTCCTCGCGAATTCCCGGGCCCCGATCGAGAACGCTGATGGTTCCGTCTGCGTCCAAGACGATCTCGACCGTCGAGCCTTTGGCCGTGTGGCCGATGGCGTTTTCCGCCAGATTGCGCAGCGCGCGAAACAACATCTCTCGATTGCCTCTCACCCGCACCGGCTCCTCGCAGCTGCAGAGTGCTATTTCTTTGTCCTTCCGCAGCGCCAGCGGAGCGATGAATTCGACGACATCGGCGCAAACGCTTTGCAGATCCGTCTCTTCGCACGGCTCTATGACAGATGTATCAAGCTCCGCCAGGTCGAGCAGTTGGTTGACGACGCGGCTCATGCGCTCGACGTCCTTGCGCACGGCTTCGCTAATGCTTGTTTCCGGGAACGTGTCGACCCGTGTGCGCAGGATCGCGAGAGGCGTCCGCAGCTCGTGGGCGGCATCGGCCGTGAACTCCCGTTGCGCGTGGAAGCCTTGTTCGAGGCGGTCGAACGCCTGGTTGACGGCCTGCACCAGGATCAGAACCTCGCTCGGCAAGCCGTCCGTTGGTAGCCGTACGTCCGTCTGCGATGGACCTATGCGCTGCGCCTCGCTCGATGCCCGCATGAGCGGCCTCAGCGCCCTGCGGAAGATCAAGATGTCGATGACCAGCAGCGTCATGAGAATCGGAAGCGTGATCCAGCCCACGCGCTGCAGAAAGTTGGCGACGATGTCGTCGATGATCACGTCGCGGTGGCGCAGATTCTCCGCCACCTGGATCGTGATGTCCTTGCCGTCGATCTCTTTGCTCTCGCTTATGCCGGAGAGCACCGCCTCGCCGTGCGTCTCCTGCTGCACGGTCGCGCTCGATGGATTCGACAACACCGGAAAAATAAGCCCCTTGTCGCTCAGCGAGGACAGGACCGCACGGCCCGCGTCATCCGCAATCGCATACGCATAGCGACCGTAGGTATCGGAGTAGAGATCTCTCACCTGCCGGGGCAGCTCGAGGGTCCAACCCCCGCCTGGGCCCTGCTTGAGGTTCCTTGCAATCATGTTCGCATGATCGCGCATCGCGACGCGGTGCAGGCTGTCGGTCTCGCGCGCGAGAAGCCAGTAGAGGAGCAGCGGCATCAGTATGCAAATGATGCCGATCGCGATCACGTGCAGAAAGATGATGCGTCCCAGAATCGATTTGAATCGAAGGTTGGCCCTAAACCTCTGCAAGGAGATACCCTACGCCGCGTATCGTATGGATTTGTACCGTGGCTCCGTGCTCGAGCAGCTGCTTGCGCAGGCGGTGAATATAGACCTCGATCGCATTCGACGCGATCTCATTAAAGAGACCGAAGACCTCGTCTTCGATGAGCCGTTTCGAAACCACGTGTCCTCTGCGCCGAATGAGGAGTTCTAGGACCGCCGACTCGCGCGAGGAGAGATATTGCGGCTCATCGTTGATGAAGGCTTGCCGGCTGGCGGTGTCAAAAACCAGGTTCCCGAGCTGCAGAGAGCTACCGACGAGATTGCTCGGACGCCGCAAGATCGCTTCGAGTCGAGCCACGAGCTCTTCAAACGCAAAGGGCTTGACCAGATAGTCGTCGGCGCCCGAACGCAGTCCCTTGACGCGATCGCTTGCCGCAGAGCGCGCCGTAAGAATGAGCACAGGTACCGGGTCCTTCTTGCCGCGAATCTCTTGAAGGATGGACATGCCGTCATCGTCCGGCAGCCCCAGATCGAGGACAATCGAGCTGTACCGGGTCGTCATCAAGGCTGAGCGTGCGTCCTCGGCTGTCGCCGCTGAGTCGACTTGGAAGCCGGCGTCAATCAAGCCCTTCGCAAGCAGTTGCCCGAGTTCAGGATTATCTTCGATGACAAGTAGTCGCACGATTGAACTCCGCCGAGATTGAACCGGGGCTGCTCAGCCGAAAGAATCATAAATGGTTTGCGTTTGCCACGTAGCAACATCTTTCGCGAATTTGGGCCGCCAGTAAGGCTCGTGTAAGCATGGGTACAGATTCGTTGCAGCTCACTTCTCACCCCGTGGGCCATCGATTTGTCGACCTCGAAAAAAGCGCTCGGCGATGCGCCCGGCGGCGGCCCAGGTCGGCCGCGGCTCGGGGTGTGGACGAATCTGCGTTCGCTTCACGGCGACGTGGCCGCGGCGAATTTTCGAAACGCGGGTCTCTCCGCGATGCGTCGCCGCTCACTCGCGCTCGGGTCGGCGCTGGTCGCATCGCTCGCCGGCTGTGCGCTCGGTCCGGATTTCGTCCCTCCCGCGCCGCCTGCGGTCGTCGGCTATCTGCCCCCCGTCGGCCCCTCATCGCCCGATATCGTTCCCGGCCAGCATCTGATTGCAGGCGGCGACATTCCTGGCCGGTGGTGGGAGGCGTTCCGTTCTCCGCACCTCAACGATCTCATCGCGTGCGGTATCGAGCGCAATCCCGGTCTCCAGGCCGCCGAGGCCGCGGTGCGCGTGGCACAGGCGGGTGCTGCGGCGCAGGAAGGCGCCCTCTTCCCGTTAATCGGCGCGAACTTCAATCCGACGCGCCTAGAGACCCCTTCGAAGACACTCATCACCAACGCGGCGAACGGCGACAACATCTACAGCCTGCACACGGGACAGCTCACCGTCGCATACGTGGCCGACGTGTTCGGCGGCGTGCGCCGGCAAGTAGAGACGGCGCAGGCGCAGGCAGAGCTTCAGTCATTCCAGCGCGAAGGCGTCTACATCACGCTCACCTCCAACATTGCGCTGGCGGCGATCCAGGAGGCGTCGCTGAGGGCGCAGATCGCCGCGACGCGTCGGATCGTGGAGCTGCAGTCGAGGTTGCTCGACATCCTCAACAAGCAGAATGAGCGCGGGCAGATCGCGCAGCCCGATGTGGTGACGCAGGAGACGGCGGTGGCGCAGGCCAAGCTGTTGCTGCCGCCGCTCGAGCGCCAGCTCGCGCAGCAGCGCAACCTCATCGCCGTGCTGACCGGGCGCTTCCCCGGCGACTATGTCGATCCCTCGTTCGATCTCGCGCACTTCCACCTGCCGCGCGATCTGCCGCTGAGCCTGCCTGCCAACCTCGTGCGCCAGCGGCCCGACATCCGCGCGGCCGAGGCAGCCGTCCATGCCGCCAACGCCCAGGTCGGGGTCGCCATCGCCAACCGCTTCCCGCAGATAACCTTGACCGGCAATGTCGGCAGCACCGCGCTGGCGTTCTCCCAGCTCTTCTCGCCTGGAACGGCGGCCTGGCTGATGGCCGGTAACGTTGCGGAAACCGTTTTCGATGCCGGCACGCTCAGGGCTAAACCTGTCTCTTATACACATC